>JBAIYN010000489.1:0-6687 GCA_037915775.1 Burkholderiales bacterium
TTCCGCTTGCCGTCTGCGCTCGACAACCGCCCGCTGCGATTCGACGAGTTCGAGCGCAAGATGCGGCGCTGCATCTTCGTGTCGGCCACCCCGACGGAGTTCGAGCTCGAGCGCTCGTCACAGGTGGTCGAGCAGGTCGTGCGTCCGACGGGCCTGGTGGATCCGCGCGTCGAGGTGCGGCCGGCCCGAACCCAGGTCGACGATGTCTTGTCCGAGATCAAGCTGCGCGTCGACGCGGGTGACAGGGTGCTGATCACCACGCTGACGAAGCGCATGGCCGAAGACCTGACCTCATTCCTGGCCGAACACGGCGTCAAGGTGCGCTATCTGCACTCCGACGTCGATACGGTCGAGCGGGTCGAGATCATCCGCGACCTGCGTGCGGGGGTCTTCGACGTGCTGGTCGGCATCAATCTGCTGCGTGAGGGGTTGGACCTGCCCGAGGTATCGCTGGTGGCGATCCTCGATGCCGACAAGGAAGGCTTCCTGCGATCCGAGCGTTCGTTGATCCAGACCATCGGTCGGGCGGCGCGCCATCAGGACGGTACCGCGATCATGTACGCGGACCAGATGACCGATTCGATGCGGCGGGCAATCGGCGAGACCGATCGCCGGCGCCGCAAGCAGGAGGATTTCAACCGCGAGCACGGCATCGTCCCGCGCAGCGTGAAGAAGGAAGTCCGCGAGCTGATCGATGGCGTGATCGAAGCTGCGCCGGCGCGCAGCGCATCGAAGGCGGCCAGCGAGGTGGCAGATTACGAAGTCCTCAGTGAGAAGCAGGTTGCGCGCGAGATCAAGCGGCTCGAGAAGGCGATGTTCGAGCACGCCAGGAATCTCGAGTTCGAAAAGGCAGCGAAGGTGCGCGATCAATTGGCGCTGTTGCGGGAGCGGGTATTCGGAGCGACGCAGGGCGGGAATGTTGCTGTGCTGATGCCGACCGAGAAGGCGGCATAGCGTCAGAAGGCGGTAGCACTTGATTACACGGACCGTTAGAGGAAAGGCTTGCCGGGTTGAACTTCAGGGGACCGCACCGGTCTTTGAAGCGGATTGTCGATCGTATCGATGTTTTGTTTGGGTGAAAGAGCCGCAAGGCCGTGCGCCGCGCGGCATAACGCGGGCAGCTCTGACGCCGGCCCGAACCAGAAAGGCGTGATGGAAAAATGACCAAGGTTCTCTTCGTTTGCATGGGCAATATCTGCCGCTCGCCCACGGCTGAAGGCGTGTTCCGGAAGATGGTGCGCGATGCCGGTCTGCAGGATGTCGTGCAGATCGACTCGGCCGGAACGCACGCGTACCACGTGGGCGAACCCCCGGATCTGCGCGCGCAACAGGCGGCGCGCCGGCGCAACTACGAGCTTGACGATCTGCGTGCGCGCCAGGTGACGCAGGACGACTTCCGGGACTATGACCTGATCCTTGCGATGGACTGGGAGAACCTTGCGCTGCTGCAGCAGCAGTGCCCGCGCGCATACAAGCACAAGCTGCATCTGCTGATGCGCTTCGCGGGCGAGCACGATGCGGCAACGGTTCCGGATCCCTATTACGGCGGACCCGAGGGTTTCAACACGGTTCTCGATTACGTCGAGGACGCCTGCCAGGGACTGATCGAGGTCGTTCGCAAGCGCGCGACCATGTACGCCGCCGCCTGACGGGCGCGGCTGCGGGACGAGGCGGCGCGCTGGCCGGTTCGATGCGGCCGCGGATTCCGCGGCCGGTCCGGCGCGAGGGCGCGATACCCCATTTGGACCATTCTTGATCAATTTGCTCGGGTTCCATATAATTCCGAGCAAGTTGGTCGGATATGGCGGATCGGATTCGCTGGCCGAGCAACGACGCGCCGGCCGAAACCCATGCATGCCGGCAGAAAGAGATCCATATGCGATTGACGACGAAAGGCCGCTTTGCGGTCACAGCGATGATCGACCTTGGCTTGCGCCAGCATCATGGCCCGGTGACTCTGGCGGCGATCAGCCAACGGCAGCGCATTTCGCTGTCCTATCTGGAGCAGTTGTTCGGGAAGTTGCGCCGGCACGCGCTGGTGGAGAGCACGCGCGGACCGGGTGGCGGCTACACGCTCGGACGCAGCGCAGCAGACATCTCGGTGGCGGACATCATCTATGCCGTCGACGAGCCTCTTGATGCAACCCAATGCGGAGGCAAGGAAAACTGCGATAACGACCAGCGCTGCATGACGCACGACCTGTGGGCCAACCTGAATCGGGTCATGGTCGACTTCCTCGATTCGGTATCGCTGCAGGAACTGGTCGAGCAACAGAAACAGCGCATGGCGCAGCAGGGGATCAACCTGGCGCAGTTGCACGATAATCGACGCGCCACGCGCCGCCCGGCGGTCAGCGACAAGCAGCCGGCATTGAGCTAGGAGCCTCGTCGATGCAGCTACCGATCTACCTCGACTATTCGGCGACGACGCCGGTCGACCCGCGCGTGGTCGACAAGATGGTGCCGTATCTGCGCGAGCACTTCGGCAACCCGGCGTCGCGCAGTCATTCGTTCGGCTGGGAGGCCGAAAAGGCAGTCGAGGACGCGCGCGAGCAGGTGGCTGCGCTGGTCAATGCCGACCCGCGCGAGATCATCTGGACCTCCGGTGCGACCGAGGCGATCAACCTCGCGCTGAAGGGCGCGGCGCACTTCTACAAGGACAAGGGCAAGCACCTTGTCACCGTCAAGACCGAGCACAAGGCCACGCTCGATACGATGCGCGAACTCGAGCGGGAGGGCTTCGAAGTCACGTATCTGGACGTGCTGCAGAACGGTCTGCTCGATCTCGAAGTGCTGAAGGCCACGCTGCGTCCCGACACGATCCTGGTGTCGGTGATGCTGGTGAACAACGAGATCGGCGTGATCCAGGATATTCCCGCGATCGGCGTGATCTGCCGCGGCCGCGGCATCCTGTTCCATGTCGATGCCGCGCAGGCGACCGGCAAGGTCGTGATCGACCTGCAGAAGCTCAAGGTCGACCTGATGTCGTTCTCCGCGCACAAGACCTACGGGCCGAAGGGGATCGGGGCGCTCTACGTGCGCCGCAAGCCGCGCGTCCGGCTCGAGGCGCAGATGCACGGTGGCGGCCACGAGCGGGGACTGCGGTCGGGCACCCTGCCTACCCACCAGATCGTCGGCATGGGCGAGGCGTTCCGGCTCGCGCGCCTGGAGATGGCGACCGAGAACGAACGCATCCGCATGCTGCGCGACCGCCTGTGGAAGGGACTGTCCGAGATCGAAGAGGTCTACGTCAACGGCGACATGGACAGCCGCGTCCCGCACAACCTGAACATGAGCTTCAATTTCGTCGAAGGCGAGTCCCTGATCATGGCGATCAAGGACATCGCCGTGTCGTCGGGTTCGGCCTGCACGTCGGCCAGCCTGGAGCCGTCGTACGTGCTGCGCGCGCTGGGACGCAGCGACGAGCTCGCGCACAGCTCGATCCGGTTCTCCGTCGGCCGCTTCACGACACAGGAGGAAATCGACTACGCGGTGGATCTCATCAAGCGCAAGGTCGCCAAGCTGCGCGATCTGTCGCCGCTGTGGGAGATGCACAAGGACGGCATCGACCTGAACTCGGTGCAATGGGCGGCACACTGAATTCGCAAGAGGAATAGACATGGCTTACAGCGAGAAGGTCATCGATCACTACGAGAACCCGCGCAACGTCGGCTCGTTCGACAAGAGCGACGATGCAATCGGTACCGGCATGGTCGGCGCACCGGCGTGTGGCGACGTGATGAAGCTTCAGATCAAGGTCAACCCGCAGGGGGTGATCGAGGACGCGCGCTTCAAGACGTACGGCTGCGGCTCGGCAATCGCCTCGTCGTCGCTGGTGACCGAGTGGGTCAAGGGCAAGACGCTCGACCAGGCGATGACGATCAAGAACACCCAGATCGCCGAAGAACTTGCACTGCCGCCCGTCAAGATCCACTGCTCGATCCTGGCGGAGGATGCGATCAAGGCGGCGATCAACGATTACCGGAAGAAGCACGGCCTCGAGGAGCCGGCCGAACAGAAGGCAGCGGCCTGAGTGCCCAGTCAGCAGAAAGAGGAGTGAAGCTATGGCCGTCACGATGACGGAACGCGCGGCAACCCACGTTGCCGATTTCATCGCCAAGCGCGGCAAGGGTCTTGGCCTGCGCCTCGGGGTGCGTACGACCGGATGCTCCGGGATGGCGTACAAGCTCGAATACGCGGATGCCACGAATCCCGAGGACCAGGAGTTCGAGAGCCACGGTGTGCGGATCTTCGTCGATCCGAAGAGCCTCGCGTATCTCGACGGCACCGAGCTCGACTTCGTGCGCGAGGGGCTCAACCAGGGGTTCAAGTTCAACAACCCGAGGGAAAAGGACCGCTGCGGTTGCGGCGAGTCGTTCCGGGTGTAGACGGCGCGGCGCTACCGTCCCGATTTCCATCCGATCACGCGGCTGACCGACGGCGAATAGACCCGGCAGCCGCTTTTTCATTTCCGCCATGGCGAGCAGTATCCCGGATCATTTCGCACTCTTCGGTCTCGAGCCGCGCTTCGCGGTCGACGCCGGGTTGCTGGAGGCCGCCTACAAACGTGTGCAGGACAAGGTGCATCCGGACCGTTATGCGGCCGCCACGGCGGCGGAGCGGCGGATCGCGATGCAGTGGGCGGCGCGCGCGAACGAGGCGTTGCAGACGCTGCGCTCGCCGGTGCGGCGCGCCGCTTATCTGTGCGAGATCAATGGCGTCGCCCTCGCCACCGAATCCAACACCGCGATGCCGCCGGAGTTCCTGATGCAGCAGCTCGAGTGGCGCGAGGCTCTCGCAGATGCCGCCGCCGCTGCCGATTTGCGCGCGCTCGACTCGCTGGCGCGGCAGACCGACTCCGCGCGCGCCCGAATGCTCGACGAGCTGGCGCGGGCGATCGACGTGGATCGCGATTTCCCGCGCGCGTCCGCGGTGGTGCGCCAGCTGATGTTCGTCGACAAGATGCGCGACGAGATCGAGCATGCGCGCCATGCGCAGGTCGCCCAGACTGGCGCAGGCTGAATCGCATGGCGCTGCTGCAGATCGCCGAACCCGGCATGTCGACCGCGCCGCACGAGCATCGGCTCGCGGTGGGCATCGACCTCGGTACGACGAATTCGCTGGTCGCCACCGTGCGGCACAGCCTGCCGGCGGTCATCGCCGACCAGCACGGCCGGCCATTGCTGCCGTCGATCGTCCACTATATCGCGGACGGAAGCGTCGAGGTCGGCTTCGAGGCGCAGCAGCACCAGGCGACCGATCCGCGCAACACGATCGTTTCGGTCAAGCGCTTCATGGGGCGCGGAGTCAAGGACGTCGAGCATGTCGAGAACCTGCCGTACGACTTCGTCGACGCGCCCGGGATGCTGCAGATCAAGACCGTTGCCGGCGTCAAGAGCCCGGTCGAGGTTTCATCGGAAATCCTGAAGACGCTGCGCCTGCGCGCCGAGGCGGCGCTCGGCGGCGAACTCGTCGGTGCGGTGGTCACGGTGCCGGCGTACTTCGACGATGCGCAACGCCAGGCGACGCGTGATGCCGCGCGGCTTGCCGGTCTGAACGTACTGCGGTTGCTGAACGAGCCCACTGCGGCCGCGCTCGCCTATGGGCTCGATAACGCGGCCGAAGGAATCTATGCGGTCTACGACCTCGGCGGCGGCACGTTCGACATCTCGATCCTGCGGCTGGCCAAGGGCGTGTTCGAGGTCCTTTCGACCGGCGGCGACTCGGCGCTCGGCGGCGACGACTTCGACCATCGGCTGTACTGCTGGGCGCTCGAGCAGGCCAACCTGTCGCTGCTCGAGCCCGAGGACCAGCGCCTGCTGACGGTCAAGGCGCGCAGCGCGAAGGAGACGCTGTCGACGAGGCAGGGCACCACGATGCAGGCGCGGCTGTCGAATGGCCACTGGATCAATCTGACGATCAGCGCCGACGGCTTCGCCGGCATGACGCAGCACCTGGTCGCCAAGACGCTCGATGCGACGCGCCGTGCCCTGCGCGATGCGAAGCTGAAGCCGGCCGACGTGAAGGGCGTGGTGATGGTCGGCGGCGCCACCCGTATGCCGCACGTGCGCAAGGCGGTGCGCGATCTGTTCGAAACGGAGCCGCTGACGAACATCGATCCCGACCAGGTGGTCGCGATCGGAGCTGCGCTGCAGGCCAACCTGCTCGCGGGTAACCGGTCGAGCGACGACTGGCTGCTGCTCGACGTGATTCCGCTCTCGCTCGGACTCGAAACGATGGGTGGGCTGGTCGAGAAGATCGTCCCGCGCAATTCGACGATCCCGATCGCGCGCGCGCAGGAGTTCACCACCTTCCGCGACGGCCAGACCGCGATGGCGATTCACGTGGTGCAGGGCGAGCGCGAACTGGTCGGCGATTGCCGCTCGCTGGCGCGGTTCGAACTGCGCGGCATTCCACCGATGGTGGCAGGCGCGGCGCGCATCCGCGTCACGTTCCAGGTCGACGCCGATGGGCTGCTGTCGGTATCGGCGCGCGAGACCATCAGCGGCGTCGAGGCGTCGGTAACGGTCAAGCCGTCGTACGGGCTGGGCGACGATGAAATCGCGCGCATGCTGCGCGATTCGATGGAAGCCGCCGGCACCGACGTCGCACTGCGCATGCTGCGCGAGCAGCAGGTCGAAGCCGAGCGCCTGCTGGCGGCCACCCAGACCGCGCTCGCGGCCGACG
>JBAIYN010000632.1:0-1585 GCA_037915775.1 Burkholderiales bacterium
GCTGGAGTTCGACGGCTACATCCGCGCGCAGCTCGACGCGCGGCGATCCGCCGGCAGGCAGGCGCCCGACGACCCCACCACGCGCCTGCTGCGCGAGACGATCGATGGACGACCGCTGAACGACGAAGAAATCGTCAGCATCGTGCGCAACTGGACGGTGGGCGAACTGTCCACCATCGCCGCCTGCGTCGGTATCCTCGTGCATTACCTCGCCGAGCGCCCGGATCTGCAGCAGCAGTTGCGGCAGCAGTCGTCGCTGCTGCCCGCCGCAATCGACGAGATCCTGCGCATTCATGCGCCTCTGATTTCGAATCGCCGCATCGTTACCCGGGCGGTCGAGATCGGCGGCCGGCGGCTCGAACCGGGCGACCGCGTGACCGTGATCTGGGCTTCGGCCAATCGGGACGAAACCGTGTTCGGCGATCCAGACGAATTCCGCCTCGATCGCGATCCGGCGCAGAACCTGCTGTACGGAGCCGGCATCCATGTCTGCCCCGGCGCACCGCTGGCGCGACTGGAGTTGCTGATCCTGATGCAGGCTTTGCTCGGCCGTACTCGCCGGTTCGCGCCGGTCCGTGACAAGACACCCACACGCGCACGCTACCCGGCCTCCGGGTATTCGTCGCTGCCGCTGTGGATCGAGTCCGCCTGATTCGAACGGGTCCGCGCTTTATCGGGTCAGCGCTTTAATCCGACCTCCGCGTTGCCGCTCGTCAATTGCGGGAGCGGCTTCGCGTAGCAAGCTAGCGGTCGCACTGGCAAGGCAGCGACGGGCCGCCGCGCGCTCGCGTTCCGTCGCCGCCGGGCCTAGTGAACGATTTTCCATGGACCGGGAGTTGGCCTATGACTGCAGTCGAAGCTGCGGGCTCGTCCGGAAGTTCCGACAAGAGCGTCGGAGGCGGCTGGGACGTTACCCAGTATCACGAGGTGGTGAAGGGCGACACGCTGTCGAAGATTGCCGCCAAGTACTACGGCGACGCCAATCTTTACATGAAGATCTTCGAGGCGAATCGCGACATTCTGAAGGACCCGAACCTGATCCAGATCGGGCAAAAACTTCGCATTCCTTAATCTGGGAGGGAGACCATGTTCCAACGAATTCTCACATTGGTGACCGGCTTGGTGTTTGCACTGGTGCTGGTCGCTTGCAGCAACAAGGCGCCGGCCGAGGCCGCGCTCAAGGTAGCCGACGAGGCGGTCGCGCAAGTGAAGGCAAGCGCAGCGAAGCTGGTGCCGGACCAGATGCAGTCGTTGGAGAGCGGGCTCGCTGCCGCGAAGGACAAGTTCGCCAAGGGCGACTACAAAGGGGCGATCGCCGATGCACAGGCGCTGCCGGGCAAGGCCAAGGACGTCCTGGCCGCGGCAGAGGCCAAGAAGGCGGAGTTCACCGCAAGCTGGTCGAACCTGAGCGAAGGCTTGCCGAAGATGGTCGACGCGATCAAGAGCCGCGTCGATATTCTGTCGCAGGCCAAGAAGCTTCCGCAGAACGTGACGGCCGAGAATCTCGCGGCCGCCAAAGGCAATCTGGCGGAGATCACGGATGGCTGGGCCAAGGCGCAGGAAGCCTTCAAGGCCGGCGACATGG
>JBAIYN010000594.1:0-2019 GCA_037915775.1 Burkholderiales bacterium
CCGCGCCCGCCATGAGGCCGGCACGAATTTCGTGCTGGCCAGCGTGCGCAACCGCGACAAGCCGATGGTCGACGCAAGCCTCGACCTGCGCGTGACCACGGACCGGGTCGATGTCCGACGCGCCGATCTGGCGCTCGGCGCCGGCCGCGCCAGCTTGACCGGCAGCCTTGGCCTCACGGGCACCCGGCGCGTCACGGCGAAGGGCACGGTCGATCGCTTCGATCCGGGGCTGCTCGTCGCCGGCGTCGATGCGCTGATCAGCGGCGACTTCGACGCCGACGCACAGCTCGCGCCGCAGCCGAGCGGGCAGATCCGCTTCGAACTCAGGGACAGCCGCGCCTTCGGCCGCCCGCTGACCGGTCGCGGACGCGTGCAAATGGACGCCGCCCAGCAGCTCGACGTCGACTTGACCCTGGCCGCGCGCTCGGCGCGCATCAGCGCTCGCGGTGGGCTCGGTGCGCCGGGCCGTACGCTCGCCGTTACGCTCGATGCGCCGGCGCTGGAGGAATTGCTGCCGGCTGCGCGCGGCGCGCTGAAAGCCGAGGCGACGCTGAGCGGGGCGTGGAATGCGCCGGCGGCCGAAGTGCGCGCGGTCGCAAGCGACCTGCGCGTCGGCGACCATACCGTGCAGGAAGCGCAGGCGGTTGCGTCGTATGGCGGCGGCACCGACGGCCAATTGTCGCTGCAGGCAGGCCTGGCCAATCACGGGTACCGCAGCAACCCCGCGCTCTCGCTGCGCACGGCCACCTTCGTCGTCGAAGGCCGGGTGTCGCAGCACACGGTCACTTTGCGCGGCACGAACAACGATGCACAGGCGGCGTTGTTCTCGGCCGAAGGTGGCTGGAGCAATCACGCGTGGCGCGGCGTGCTGCGCAACGCCAGCATCGGCAAGCCACTCGATCTGCGGCTGCTGGCGCCGGCTCCGATCATCGCCGGCGCGCAGGGATTCGACTTCGGCCCGGCGCAGATGATGCTGGTCGGCGCGACCTTCGAGGATGTGCGCGTGGCGAACGACACTGCGATGCTGCGAACCAGCGGCCGGTTCAGCGGCCTGCGACCCGCCGACGTCGCCGCCCGCCAGGCGGCCGACAACGGCGTGATCATCCGCGGCGCCGAGACGAAGGACACGCTCGCGCTGCGCGGGCAATGGCAGCTTGCGCTCGGCGCGCAGGCCGACGGCAGCGTGCTGATCGAGCGCAGCGGCGGCGACCTGTACGCCGGCGCCGCCGCGGAGTCGGGTCTGCGGATCCGCGACACGCGCTTCGAAGCCAGCCTGAAAGCGAACCGCCTCGAAGCGCGCGCCTTGATCGCAAGCGAGCGCGGGGGCACGCTGACCGCACAGATGAGTGCGTTTGTCGAGCGATCGACCGAGGTGGGCTGGCGCCTTGCGCAGCAGCGGCCCTGGCAGATCGACGGCGACGCCGATCTGCCGTCGCTCGGATGGATCAACGCGATTCTCAGCGAACGCGTGCGCGCCAACGTGCGCCTGGACGGACGGCTGGCCGGCAGGATTCACATCGTCGGCACGCCCGCCGATCCGCAGGCCAGCGGTGCGTTGAACGGAGACGCGCTGCGCGTGGCCTGGGTCGAGCAAGGCATGCGCCTCGAAAACGGCCGGCTGCGCGCGCGTCTGGACGGCGACGTGATCGTGCTCGACGAACTGAGATTTGCCGGACCGCCGCGCGTGCGACCCGATGACAAGCGCGCCGCGGCTCAACTCGACTTCAGCCGCGAGGGATCCGTGTCCGCAACCGGGCGCGTGCGGGTGCGCGATCTCGATGGCGTGATCCAGGTCGCTGCCGAGCGCCTGCCGCTGCTGCAGCGGCCCGATCGCTGGATCATTGCCAGCGGCGGCGCGAACATCGAAACCTCGCTGAAACGGGTGCAGCTGAACGGTGCGTTCGCGGCGGTCGCCGGGTACATCGACTTCTCGCGCCCGGATTTGCCGACGCTGTCGTCCGACGTGGTCGTGGTGCGTGCACGCGAGGAAGCCGCGCCGCGGACGCCGCGCGTCGCTCT
>JBAIYN010000372.1:0-3803 GCA_037915775.1 Burkholderiales bacterium
CCTCACCGCGATCGTCAATGCGACGCGGCGAGTGCCGGCAGCCGATCTGCGCGCCACGGGCGACCGGCTGGCGGTCACCTTGCGCATGCTGGTCCCGCTCGTCGAGTCGGTCGGCTCGATGCCCGAGCTGGCGCGCGAACTGGCGGCACACTCGGCGGCCGATACGCTGGCGCTGATCCTTCCGGCCGGATCAGGGCAGGCGCGCATCGACCTCGGGCAGCGGCAGATAGCGATCCCCGCCGCACTGCGCGACGCGATTCTGACCGCGCTCGAGCAGTCGAATGCGCGCACCGTCGCGCCCGCAGTGTCGGCGCCTGACTCGGGCGCGGCCGCCCGCGCGACCGTGGCGGTGGATCCGGCCGCCACCGTGCGGCTGATCGACGCCAGCGCGCAGGCATCCGCGCTGGTGGCGGCGACTGCCAGGACGATCGCCCGCGCGACGCCACCGACGGCATCTCGCAGTGCGCCGGCTGCCCAGGCAACGTTCAGCCATCCGCTGCTCGATGCGCAGTCCGATGCGGCGAGCATCGCCGTCCGGCTGCGCGAGTTGCTCCAGCGCGGCGGCCCGTTCCGGGAAGCGCAGCTAACCGCCTCCATGCCCGAAACGCGACCCGGGGTCGCGTCCGACACCGAACGCGTCGATGTTCACGCCGCGCCGGTATCGTCGGCCACGGCGCAGCCCGACGCGCTCGCCCGAGAGGCCGTCCTGCTGCAGGGCCCTGCCTGGTCGGGACAGATGGCGACAATCGAACTGAGGAGGGAAGCTTGCATCGATGCGTACTCACATCGCGCACCAGGCGAGGCAGATCGGGTCGCCTTCAGCGCCCGCCTGAAGCTCGATCTGCCGCGGCTCGGCATCCTCGAGGTGCATCTGCGCATGGTCGGTACCACGGTCGCGGTCGGCGTGGAAAGCGTGCAGCACGCGGTGATCGAGCGCGAACTGCCCGAACTGGCCGCGCATCTGGCAGCGCGCGGACTGCAGGCGGCGTGGCTGCAAGCGGCCGCGCCGCGTTGACGCGAGGCGACGATGGCAGAAGGCACGACCCATCCGACTCTGCGCGCGGCAGCGCTCGCGTATGCGGAGCGGGACGTCGAACGCGGCGCCGCGCCGCGTGTCGTCGCCAAGGGCGACGCGCGGCTGGCCGAGGAAATCGTCGCGCGTGCCCGTGCTGCCGGCGTGCCGATCCACGAATCGCGCGAACTCGTCTCGCTGCTGATGCAGGTCGAACTTGATGCGCATATTCCTCCCGCGTTGTACATTGCCGTCGCCGAGGTCCTGGCCTGGGTCTACAGGATCGAAGGGCGCGCCGCTCCGGCGCAAGCGCCCCGGGAGGCCGAATGCTGAAGACAACGCCATTGCCCGAGGAGCGATCGCCCGCGCTGGCACCGTACTGGCTGTCGGCGCGCGCGGACATCGTCGCGCTGCTGGCTCAGCTTCAGGCCGCCCGCTTTGTCGCGACCTGCCACATCGTGGGTGGGTTTCTCCATGCGGACGCACGGATTGCTGCGGTGATGGCCGACGTCGACGCGCTGGTTCTTGACGCCGCAAGTGAATTCGAGCACGACATACTGCTGGCGGCGCCTGCAATCACTGCGGTGGGATTCCTCGACGGCGTGAAGATCCAGTTCAGCGGGGCCGTGCGCGGGCGCGCGGATACCGCCGCCGGCGTCGGCGTGCGGTTAACGCTGCCGACCGAAGCGTTGCGCCTGCAGCGCCGCGTGCACCAGCGCGTGAAACCGCCGCGCAGCCGTCCGCTCGAGTGTGTCGTGCGCCGCGATGCGAACGTGCCGCTGCCGCAACGGCTGCCGGTGCTCGACATCAGCGTCGGCGGCGTGGCGCTGCTCGGTCAGGCGCGCGAGGGGTTCAACGTCGAACAACGGCTCGCCGACTGCAGGGTCGATCTCGGCATGGATGGCCTGATCACGTCCGACCTGCTCGTGCGCCACGCCGATCGGGCCGACGGTACCGGCCGGTGGCGTTATGGATGCACCTTCGCCGGCATCGACGACACTGCGCTCGAAATACTCTGCACTTACGTCGAGCGCACCGCGCAACGGCAGCGCGCAGCACGGGTCGACGAGGGCTGATGCGGCGGCGGCCGACGCGAAGGACAACGATCATGGGCATCACGACTCCATTTCCCGAACCCGAATCTCCGGCGCTCGAGCGCTTTGCGGTGTATTCGCGGGTCGAAGTCGTGGCGCTGCTGCGGCAGATGGCCGAGCATCGTGTCCTGACCAACGTCTATTACGACGCTGCGGGCAACTTCTTCCTCACGGTGCTGCTTTCGATCAACCCCGATTTCGAGGAGGTTGTGATCGATTCCGCGCCGAATGAAGGAGTGCAGCGGCGGGTGCTCGAATCGCACCGGCTGGTGTTCGTGGCGTTCGTGCACGGGGTAAAGCTGCAGTTCGAGGCGGCCCGCACCGAGGCGATTTCGTTCGAAGACCGCCCGGCGCTGCGCGTGCGGCTGCCGGAACGCGTGATCCGGATGCAGCGCCGCGAGTTTTTCCGCGTGCGGCCGCTGGCCAGCCGTCCGGTCCGCTGCCGCGTGCAGGATGCGCAATCGAACCGCAGCATCATCCTGCGTGTGCTCGACGTCAGCGGCGGCGGGCTGGCGCTCGTCTGCAAGGGCGACGAGGCGCAGTTCTCGCTCGGCACGGAGCTGCCGGACTGCGTGATCGACTTTCCGGGAGAAGGATCGATTGCGGCCGGCCTGCGTGTGCGCGCGATCGAACTGACACAGCAGGAAGGCGAAAAGCGCATCGGCTGCGAGTTCGTGCACATCGCGCCACAGGCGCGCCTCGTGCTGCAGCGATACGTCAATCGCGTCGAGGCCGAGCAGCGCAAGGGCGCACCCGACCGAAGCGCTGCCTGACCGAATCGGCTGGCAGGAAATCTTCCTGCCGCACTCCATCGAGCAGGGAAGTTCTACTGGCCGGCCGCGCGCTGTCCGGCGCCGGATGGCTGCGGATACATCTCGCGCCACGCGCGCCGATACTGGCTGCCGCTGCCGATCCACGCGATCGTCCCGACCGACAGCGCAGCGGTGTACAGCGCAGCGATGCGCTCGCTGAAATCCTCACGGCATTCGATGCGGACTGCACTGAGCAGATGCAGGTGGCCGTGGGCGTACTTGCGTTCCAGTACGCGCATGCTCTTCGACACCGGCAGCAGGCACTCGGGCAGACCCGCAATGCCGCGCCGCGCGCCGCGGCGATGCGTACTGGTGTCCTCGAACCAGACGTAGATCTCGCTCGCCAGCGGCTTGTCGCCTGAACGGGCCGGCGCGGCAGGAGCGGACTCGACAGGCTGGTGCATGAAATCCTCCACCGGTCGCGTGGCGCTTTCGGCCAGTCGACGCAGTACCTCGTGGCGGGTCTTCCGATTCATCGGTCGGCAGCGGAAGTCGACGTCGCGCGGATGCGGACCTCGACCTCTGAGTGATCGGCACCGTGAAGTCGGGCTTGAGCCGGGCCTTGCCTTGAATTGGCAGGCGATTGCCGGTCAATTCGGCACGGAACCCGGTGCCACTGACCTAAAGAACGCTGAACTCCTGCCGATATTCATCGGTTAGGACGGCGTGCGTCTTCGAATAATGGCGGCATCCGCACTCGGATATCGCCTGCCCGACAGGCACCGCACGCATGGCCGAAGAAACCGGACAAGAACGCAATCTGCCGCCAACCGCGAAGCGGCTGGCCGATGCCCGGCGCGAAGGCCAGGTGCCGCGTTCGCGCGACCTCGCGCATCTGCTGCTGCTGGGCGGCGCCGGTGCCGCGCTCTTCCTGCTGGCCTGGCC
>JBAIYN010000654.1:0-2308 GCA_037915775.1 Burkholderiales bacterium
TGCCGGCATCGCCGGCGGCCATCGCCTCCAACACCGCCGCGTGCTCCCGCCAGACCTGCTGCGTCATCTTCGGACGCCTTAGCACCTCGCCCATCGCGCGCCGCAAATGCTGCCAGTGCAGTTGCATTACCTCGACGATCAGCGGATTGCCGCTCGCCTCGTAGATGAAATTGTGAAAATCGACGTCCGCCTGCAGTGCGGCCTTGGCGTCCTCCGCCGCCGCCACCCTGCGCCCACGCGCAACGATGCTGCGGCCGCGCTCGATCAGCGCCGGCGTCATCTTTTCGGTCGCCAGCCTGGCCGCGAGCGGTTCGAGCGCCGAACGGATCTGGTAGATCGCCTCGAAGCGCGCCGGGTCGACGGGTGCCACCGCGACGCCGCGCCGGCCGTGATCGATCACGAAGCCCTGCTGCCGCAGCAGGCCGAGCGCGCTCAGCACCGGCTGGCGCGAAACCTGCAGGCGCGCGGCGAGTTCATCCTGCGTCAGCCGCTCGTTCGGCTTGAGCGTCCCGTCGCAGATCGAGTCGAGGATTGCTTCGTAGGCCTGCTCGACCAGCGTCCGCTGCGGTTTAAGTGTCTTCATCGCGTCCCGGATTTCCGTGGCAGCGATGGTGCCATCGTTGACAGCGCCTTGCTCGCCTGCCACACTGCGTTATCGTATACGGTATACGATAATCGAATCGATGCCGCGGCGCAAGCGGCGCCGCCAATCCATCAACGATCGCGGAATCCAAAGTAATGAACAGCCCCATTCGAGTATTGCTCGCCAAGGTCGGCCTCGACGGCCACGACCGCGGCGTCAAGGTCGTCGCGCGCACGCTGCGCGACGCCGGCATGGACGTCATCTACTCCGGCCTGCACCGCGCGCCGGAGGAAGTGGTCAATACGGCAATCCAGGAGGATGTCGACATCCTCGGCGTCAGCCTGCTTTCCGGGGTGCAGCTGACGGTCTTCCCCAAGATCTTCAAGCTGCTGAACGAGCGGCAGGCCAACGACATCATCGTCGTGGCGGGCGGCGTGATGCCGGACGAGGACGTGGTTGCGATCAAGAAGATGGGCGTGCGCGAGGTCCTGCTGCAGGACACGCCGCCGCAGCAGATCGTCGACACGCTGACGCGGCTGGTCGAACAACGCGGACCGCGTTGAGGAGCGAAGATGGAACAGTGGTCCTTTCCGCCGCACTACGACGATGACTATCTGCCGCCGGCTGGCAGCCGCTACTGGTTCCCGGTGCGCGAGACGATGCCCGCCGCCGAGCGCGAGCGCGCGATCGTCGCGCGGCTGCAGGAGGTCTGCCGTTACGCGTACGACCACGCGCCCTTCTACCGCCGCAAGTGGGACGAAGCCGGCTTTCACCCGAGCCAACTGAAGTCGCTCGAGGATTTCGAAACGCGCGTGCCCGTCGTAAAGAAGACCGACCTGCGCGCGTCGCAGTCGGCGCAGCCACCGTTCGGCGATTACGTCTGCATTCCGGACGAAGAGATCTTCCATATCCACGGCACCAGCGGCACGACCGGTCGCCCGACCGCGTTCGCGATCGGCCGCAATGACTGGCGCGCGATCGCCAACGCGCACGCGCGCATCATGTGGGGCATGGGGATGCGCCCCGGCGACATGATCTGCGTCGCTGCGATCTTCAGCCTGTACCTCGGCAGCTGGGGCGCGCTGGCAGGCGCGGAACGGCTGCGTGCGAAGGCGTTCCCGTTCGGCGCCGGCGCTCCGGGCATGAGCGCGCGGCTGGCGCAATGGCTGCACACGATGAAGCCCGCGGGCTTCTACGGCACGCCGAGCTACGCGATCCACCTCGCCGAGGTCGCGCGCGAAGAAAATCTCAATCCGCGCGACTTTCGCATCAAGTACATGTTCTTCTCCGGCGAACCGGGCGCATCGGTGCCGGGCGTGCGCGACCGCATCGAGGACCTGTACGGTGCGCGCGTGTTCGACTGCGGCTCGATGGCCGAAATGTCGCCGTTCATGAACGTCGCCGGCACGGCCGAAACGCACCACGGCATGCTGTGCTGGCAGGACGTCGTCTACACCGAGGTGTGCGATCCGGCCGCATTTCACCCATGTCGGACGCGCGTGCCCTACGGCCAGCGCGGCACGCCCGTCTATACGCACCTGGAGCGGACCAGCCAGCCGATGGTCCGGCTGCTGTCGGGCGATCTGTCGCTGTGGGTCAACGAAGAAAACCCGTGCGGTCGCACGTATCCACGGCTGCCGCAGGGCGTGTTCGGCCGCATCGACGACATGTTCACGATCCGCGGCGAGAACATCTACCCGAGCGAGATCGACGCGGCACTGAACC
>JBAIYN010000437.1:0-1681 GCA_037915775.1 Burkholderiales bacterium
GGCTGATCGCGGTCGTCAGCCATGCGCCGACCGCACCCGCGAGACCGTGGTTGACCAGAGTGGCCACCAGGATGCCGGCGATGATCGGCGCGGGCCGTTTGAAGCGCGCCGCGAGGATGAAGGCGAGTAGCTGGGTCTTGTCGCCGATTTCGGCGAGAGCGACGACCCCGATCGACACGAGCAGAGATTCCATCACGGTTCCTAGGCCGGGCTGTAGACGATTGACCACCGCGCATCCCCGGCCAATTCGGAGGCATGGTGGTCAAAGGTCTCGCCAAGCCAGGAAACCGCTTGCGCCATGACCCGCGGGTCAAGTGTGTTGACGCAAGCCTCTTCGGATCGAAGAGCGACTACTCCCCAATGACGGGGCGATGATATCGGAGACGCGCCGCGCGCGCCTCCTCTTCAGCGATGCGCGCGCATCGAATGCACGGCCGCGCGTACTGCGACGGCGTCAGTCGTCGTCGCTGCCGACGATGCCCGCGGCGAACCAGTTGCCGCCGACGCTGCGGATCAGCAGCACCGGGGCGTTGCAGGGATTGGGCGGCGCCTGCACCATCTGGCCGCGGATCGTGAAGTTGCCGCGCGTGTCGAGGTCGGCCGGCGCCGAGTCGTAGCCGACGCCGCCGCAGAACAGCGTGGCCTTCACCTGCGCGATCGCGCCGCGCGTGCCGATCGCGTCGCCGCCGGAGAACAGCAGACCCGTGTCACGCGCGTTGATCGTGCCGTCGGTGAAGAAGCTCGCGCGCAGCGACCGGATCGTCCACGGACGCCCGCCGGGCGGAACGCCGAGCACCGTGTTGGCGACCGGAGCGCCCGCGTTGATGCCGGCCACCGGATCCACGCCGACGCCGCGGTTGAACTGCACGATCGTGTCGGCCGCGATCGCGCTGCCGGCGAAGCCGATGCCGGCGATCGACGCCGCCAGCCAGGCAAGTGAACGTTTCATGTGCTCTCCTGTTTTCCGGCGCATTCGACGCGTCCGCATGACGCACATGCAGACCGGCCGGTTCGATCGCTGCACGCAGGCGGATGAACAGGAGCGCCGCCGGATTCATTCCGCGCCGCGGGCCGCGCGCGGCCGGCCTTGCGCAGTCATGTGATGGGGGGAATAAACGCGGACCGCGTCACCCCTGCCACACCGCGTAGCCCTTCTCCTGCAGCTCGTCGGCGAGGTCCTGCTCCATCTGCCGCGCCGCCTCGTACGGCATCGGGTTGAAGCATTCGTACAGCTCGGGAAGCAGGCGCAGCCCGTACTTGTGAACGTAGCGGTTGCTCTTGTAGCCGTCGCGATGATTGGCGAAGCGTTCGGCCACCGACAGGCCGGTCATGCCGACATACACGCAAGGCATGCCCTCGATGTAGTTCGGGTTGCGCGCGCGGAAGCGGCGGTCGCGCAGCACCGCGCAGTCGAGCTCGATCACGTACACGTGATGTCGGTGTTCCGCGGATCGGGTCTCGTCCATGTTCGCCTGGCCGGCTATCGCCCCATCGGCCGGATTCTGGCGCAACGCAACCCGCAAATTGATCCGGACGGGCTATCGGCGGGCCGCGCCGCGACGTAATGTATGGGTGACGCCTTGGGGGCACCGGCCAGCCGGGGTCGTGCGGGAAGGTGCGGCGTCGATCACAACCACAGCGAGGCCAGCCATGCTGCCCTATGCAGACCCAGCCGGCCGTG
>JBAIYN010000545.1:0-8080 GCA_037915775.1 Burkholderiales bacterium
TGCCGACGACCGAATTGAAATCCCGCACCATCATCGGATACGGATGCGGTCCTGCGACGGTGCCGATGATGTAGAAGGTGTTCTCGACGTGGGTGACCCAGTCGCGCATCGCCTCGTTCAGCGCATCCTTCAGCGTGCGCGACCCGCTCGACACCGGCACCACCTCGGCGCCGAGCAGCTTCATCCGGTACACGTTGGCCGCCTGGCGACCGACATCCTCCTCGCCCATGTAGACCACGCATTGCATGCCGAAGCGGGCCGCGACCGTCGCGGTCGCCACGCCGTGCTGCCCGGCCCCGGTTTCGGCGATCACGCGCGGCTTGCCCATGCGCTTCGCCAGCAGGGCCTGGCCGATCGTGTTGTTCACCTTGTGCGCGCCGGTGTGATTCAGATCCTCGCGCTTCAGATAGATCTGCGCGCCGCCCAGCAGTTCGCTCCAGCGCTTCGCGTGGTAGATCGGGCTCGGCCGGCCCACGTAGTGCTTCAGCTCGCGCTGAAACTCGGCGACGAACTCCGGATCGCCGCGGTACTTCGCGTAGGCGTCGTTCAGTTCGGCCAGCGCGTGCATCAGCGTCTCCGCGACGAAGATGCCGCCATACGGTCCGAAGTGACCGCGTTCGTCGGGGAGGTCGTAAGGCTTCATGCGTATCCAGAGCTTGCGTCGGCTGCGCGCACGGCGGTGACGAAGCGGCGAATCCGTTCGGCGCTCTTGATCCCGGGCGCGTCCTCGACACCGCTGCTCACGTCGACGGCGAACGGATGCACCAGATGGATCGCTTTCGTGACGTTCGTTTCGTTCAATCCGCCGGCCAGAATGAGTGCCTTGGAGCGGGTTGCCGCAGGCGGCAGCAACTCCCAGTCGAAGGGTGCGCCGCCACCGCCGAACCCAGCGGATGGCGCGTCGACGAGCAACGCGCGGGCGGACCCGAATGAGCGCTCGCAGTCTAACAAATCCGTCTCGCGGGCGACGCCGATGGCGCGAATGAAGGGACGGCGAAAACGCTCGCAGTCCGACGGACTCTCGTCGCCGTGAAACTGCAGCAGTGCGTTCGGCGCGCGCTGCAGCGCGGCTGCGACGGCCGCGGCCGTCGCATTCACGAACAGGAGGACCGGAGTCACGAACGCCGGCAGCGCGGCCGCCAGGCGCTCGAGCGAGTCGGGCGAAACGAAACGCCGGCTGCCCTCGTAGCAGACGAACCCTACCGCGTCCGCGCCGGCGTCAACTGCGGCGTTCACGTCCTCGATGCGCGTCAATCCGCAGATCTTGATGCGTGTGCGATTCATGCAAGCGGCGCGAAATCCTCGGCCGGTGGCAGATCGAAACTCGCATCGTAGTCGACTCCGGTCAGATACAGTCCCGCGGCCGACGCCGTCGGCGCAGCGAGGCGCCGGTCGCGCCCGGCGAGCAGCTCCCCCGCCCACGTGGGTGGCTGGCGCCCGAGACCGACGTGGATCAGCGTGCCCACCAGATTCCGCACCATATGGTGCAGGAATGCATTGGCGACGAACCGGAAGCGCAGCATCTTCCCGCGCGTTGCGATGTCGAGGCTGCGCAGCTCGCGCACCGGTGATGCCGCCTGGCATTCGGCCGACCGGAACGCGCTGAAGTCATGGGTGCCCGTCAGCAGCTTCGCGGCAGCAAGCATTGCATCCACATCGAGGGGTCGGAACACCCAGCCCGCACGGCGCTCGAGCAAGGGCGCGCGCACCGGGTCGTTCAGCAGCCAGTAGTCGTAGCGTCGCGCGCGTGCCGAGAAGCGCGCGTGAAACTCGTCACCGACCGCGCGCGACCAGCGCACCGCGAGCGCCGCAGGCAGCCAGCGATTGACGCCGCGTACCCAGGCGTCGATCGGACGCATCACGTCGGTGTCGATATGAACGACCTGGTAAGTCGCGTGCACGCCGGCATCGGTGCGCCCGGCGCAGATCGTGCTGACGGGACGGTCGGCGAACTGCGCGAGTGCCGCCTCCAGCACGTCCTGGACCGCGCCACGGTTCGGCTGCGTCTGCCAGCCGCAAAACGCGGCCCCATCGTATTGAAGCCCGAGCGCCAGACGCATCGCGGCAGCGTGACCGGAAAATGAAAAAGCCGGCGCGGACAAGGGACCGCGCCGGCCTTTTCGCGCTTCCGATCAGTTCTCGACCTGCTTCATCAATTCGACCGCGGACTGGCGCTGCTCGCGCGTGCCATCGCGCATCACTTCCTCCAGCAATTCGCGCGCCCCATCCTTGACGCCGAGGTCGATGTAGCCGCGCGCCAGGTCGAGCTTCGTCGCCATCTGCGCTGCAAGCGGACTGCCGGTCGGCGTCTCGGTCTTGCGTCCGCCGAGTTCCACATCCGCGCCGCTCAGGTCGAAGTCGATCAGGGGAACCGTCGCCTGGTCGGTGTTCGACAGCAACCGCGGCGCACGCTCCTCCGGCAGCGCACCCACCTCGCCGATCAGCGATGGACGCGACAGCGTGTCGTCGAAGCCCGGAACACGTGCCGACGGCCGCGTGCTCGGCGACACATCCGGCTGAATCGGCGGCAACGGTGCCGAAGCGGCCGGCTCGGGCTTGCGTGGCGGCAGCTCGAGATTCAGGTCCGGCAGGGGCGGCAACATATCGGCCGGCGGTGCTTTGGTCGGCTCGAACTTCATCTCGACGGGTGCTTCGACTTTTGGCGCGACGTCCACCCTCGTCGGCGGCAGTGCGTCGAGCTCGAAGTCGATCCCGGCCAATTGCGTCGGCTCGTCCTCCCGCGGCGAGATTCGCGTGGCCGGGGCCTCCGCAGATTCGACCGGCAGCTTCGTTTCGATGCCAAGTCGGGAATCGCTCGGCTGATAGGACTCGGGCAGGAACTGCTCGGTCGCCGCGCTCTGCGACAGCACGGTCGTGGGCGCGCCGGCGGTCGGGCGCGATATCGCCTCCGTGACCGGCATCTCCGTTCCGGGCATCGTCGACGCCTGTTCGAGGTCCGCCATCGGCATGCCGGTGGTCGGCGCCGCTGCGCGAACTGTCGTGCTCGGTCCCAGGCGCAACTCGGTCGTGGGGCCGCGTTCCAGTTTCTCCGCCGCCGCACTGCCGCCGTACAACGCGTTGCTCGGATCCAGCGCGCGGCCAAGCTTGACGGCGCGATCCCACTCTTCGCCCGCGCCGCCCGTCCGGTCCTTCAGCTCCTGTGCAACGGCATTGAAGGAGGCCTTGTCGCTGCGGCGCGAATAGATCTCGAGCAGCTTGGCGCGCGCGGAATGGCGGTCCGGCTGCATCCGGAGTGCTTCCTTGAGAATCTCTTCCGCCTGCTCCTCGCGCCCGTACGCGATGTACACATCGGCTTCCGCCACCGGGTCGACTTCGTTGGAATCAAGCTGCGACGACGAGGGAATGAAGCTCGAGTTGAACGTGCTCGTGGCGGCCGTATCTACGCTCTGGCCTCCGGTCTGACCGAACAGCGAATTTCCGCGCAGCCCTTCGGCCATCTCGAAGTCGCCCTTCTGATCCGCCGACTTGCGCCGCCGGTACGCTGCAAACCCCAGCAGTGCAACGACCGCCGCGGCGATGCCGCCGATCGCATAGCCGCTCGTGCCGCTGATCAAATCCTGCAGGAAGCTCGGCTGCTCGACAGGCGCGGGCTTGGGTGCCTCCGCCTTCGGTGCCTCGACCTTGGGTGCTTCGGCTTTGGGTGGCTCGGGTTTTGCCGGTTCCGCCTTCGGCGCTTCCGCCGGCGCGGCCGCCTTGGCAGCCACCTCGGGCGCGGGCGCCGGCGCCACTGCGGGCGCGGGTGCCGGTGCCGGAGCGGCAGGTGCCGCCTTTTCTTCCGCTGCCTTCTGCGCCTGCGCACCCGCCTTGCTCTGCAGTTCTAGCGCCTGTTGCAGTTTCTGGTTCGTCTGCTCGAGTTCCGCGACACGCTGCTGAAGCTCCTTGACCTGCCGCTCGCGTGCGATCGCTTCGTCGCCCGCCTTGGCAGCTGCCGCCTGCCCGGCTGCGCCGGTATCGGCCTTCGCAATCTTCAACTGATCGCCGGTACGCGCCGGCGCACCTTGGTCTTCGACCTTGGTCGTCACCCGACCCTGCCCCGCAGCCGCGGCGGCCGTGGGACCGGTCGCCGTTGCCGCCTGTGCGAGCCGGCTCCGGTACTGGTTGAAATCCGCGCTCTGCGCCGCGACTTCCCGGCGCGCGTCAGCGGCGCCAACCCCCAGCGTCTCGCTTTCAGCAGGAATGCGCAACGTGCTGCCGGCGCGAAGATTGTTCATGTTCTTCGCCGCGAACGCGTCCGGGTTGGCCCGGAACAGCGACACCAGCATCTGGTCGAGAGAAGCGGCGGCCGGCTTGGTCTGCTGGGCGATCTTGCCTAGCGTGTCGCCGCGCTTCACCGAATAAGTCGAGGCCGTCGAAGCGGCTGCACGCGCAGCCGGCGCTGCGGACGCCGCCGGCGTCTGCGGTGGCGCTGCGACAGGCGCAGGCGCTGGTGCGGGAGCCGCCGCGGCGGGAGCCGCGGCGCGCGCGACCGGCGCCACCACATCCGTTCCCATCTTCAGCGCAGGCGGATCGAGCAGAACCGTGTACTCGCGCAGCACGCGGCCGGTCGACGAACTCAGCTCGATCAGAAGATCGAGATAGGGCTCATTCACCGGCGTGGCGGACGACACGCGCACGACGTACTGGCTCTCGTTGCGCTTGTCGAGTGAGAAGCGAAGCGACGACAGCGCAGGGTTGAACTCCAGATTGGCTTGCCGGAACGCGCTCATCGAAGCCAGGCGCACCGCGAGCGACGAGGCCTCCTGCGGAGTGACGGCAGTGACTTCGACCTCGGCCCGCAACGGCTGGCCCAAAGCGGAGTGAACCGTCAACCGTCCGAGACTCGCGGCATCGACAACGGGCGCCACGAAGGCCAGGCTGATCGCTAATGCAAGCGCGGACCGCGCCACTATTGGGGTCGAATTTTTCGTTGCCACGGATGCCTCTTATGGGCGGTCGAAATCAATTTCAAACTTAACATCAGTGACTTAGCGTAGCAAGCTTACAAACCGCCGTAACTCCTCGTCCTGACGGCTGATGGACGGGATCGTCCGTCCCTCCGGAACATCCGACTAGTCGAGGCGATTCAACAGGATCCGCAGCATCCGCCGCAGCGGTTCGGCCGCTCCCCATAACAACTGATCGCCGATCGTGAAGGCGCTCAGGTACTCGCCGCCCATCGCCAGCTTGCGCAAGCGCCCGATCGGCACCTCCATCGTTCCGCTGACGCGCGCCGGAGACAGTTCGCGGATGCTCTCGTCGCGCCGGTTCGGAATCACTCGAACCCACTGATTGGCCTCCGCCAGCAGCCTCTCGATCTCGGCCAGCGGCAGGTCGCGCTTGAGCTTGATCGTCAGCGCCTGGCTGTGGCATCGCATCGCGCCGATGCGGACGCAGATCCCCTCGACAATGATCGACCCCGCCTGACCCATGGCCGGCCGTCCGAGGATCTTGTTGCATTCGGCGCCGCCCTTCCACTCTTCGCGGCTGACCCCATTGCCCAGATCCTTGTCGATCCAGGCGATCAGACTGCCGGCCAGCGGCACGCCGAAGTTGGCCCTCGGCAGGCCGTCCGACCGCAATGCCGCCGAGGCCTTGCGGTCGATTTCGAGGATCGCAGATTTGGGATCGGACAACAGGTCCTTGACCGCCGCGTGCGCGTAGCCCATCTGTTCGAGCAGTTCGCGCATGTTCGGTGCACCGGCGCCCGAAGCAGCCTGGTAGGTCATCGCAGTCACCCATTCGACGAGATCCGCCTTCAGCAGCCCATCGATCGCCAGCATCATCAGGCTGACCGTGCAGTTGCCGCCGATATAGTCCTTCACCCCGTTCGCGAGGGCGCTCTTGATCACCGGCAGGTTGACCGGATCCAGGATGATCACCGCGTCTTCCTTCATCCGCAGCGCCGAGGCGGCATCGATCCAGTAGCCGTTCCAGCCGGCCGCACGCAGCTTGGGATGAATGTCGTTCGTGTAGTCCCCGCCCTGGCAGGTGATGATCGTGTCGCAGGCCTTCAGCGCTGCCAGGTCGTTCGCATCCCGCAGCAGCGGGTCAGCGCGTTTCACCTTGGGCGCCGAGCCGCCCGCGTTCGACGTGCTGAAAAACACCGAGTCGAACAGATCGAAGTCCTGTTCCGCCGCCATGCGGTCCATCAGGACGGATCCGACCATCCCGCGCCAACCCACGATTCCGACTTTCATCACTGCACCTCTTTCGCTTCAAATCATCCAAGCGCCGCCACCACGGCATCGCCCATCTCTTTCGTTCCCACCTTGCGCGTGCCCTCGCTCCAGATGTCCGCGGTGCGCAGCCCTTGTGCCAGCACCCGCTTGACCGCGCTCTCGATGCGGTCCGCCTGCCCGGCGCGCCCGAGCGAGTAGCGCAGCAGCATCGCCGCCGAGAGAATCGTCGCGAGCGGATTCGCCACTCCCTTGCCGGCGATGTCCGGCGCACTCCCGTGGCTCGGCTCGTACAACCCCTGGTTGCGTTCGTTCAGCGATGCCGACGGCAGCATGCCGATCGACCCGGTCAGCATCGCGGCCTCGTCGCTCAGGATGTCGCCGAACATGTTGCCGGTCACGATCACGTCGAAGTTCTTCGGCGCGCGCACCAACTGCATTGCCGCGTTGTCGACGTACATGTGCTCCAGTTCGACGTCACGATACTCGGCATGCACTTCGGTGACGACATCCTTCCAGAACTGGAACGTCTCCAGCACATTCGCCTTGTCGACGCTGGTGACCTTGCCGCGCCGCTTGCGCGCCGCCTGGAAGGCGACGTGCGCGATGCGCTCGATCTCCGGCCGCGCGTAGCGCATCGTGTCGAACGCCTCGGCTGCGCCGGCGAAGGGGCCGTCGGGTGCGGCGCGGCGACCACGCGGCTGACCAAAGTAGATGTCGCCGGTCAGTTCGCGCACGATCAGGATGTCGAGGCCCGACACGACCTCGGGCTTCAGCGACGACGCGGCGGCGAGCTCCGGATACAGGATCGCAGGGCGGAAGTTCGCGAACAGTCCAAGGCCCTTGCGCAAGCCGAGGATCGCCTGCTCGGGTCGCAGCGCGCGCTCCAGCTTGTCGTACTTCCAGTCGCCGACCGCTCCGAACAGCACGGCGTCGGCTTCCTGCGCGAGCTTCAGCGTCGCGGCCGGCATCGGGTGGCCGAGCTTCTCGTACGCAGCGCCGCCGACGTCGGCGAACTCCATTTCAAACGGATCGCCGAGCGCCTTCAGCACCCTCACCGCCTCGGCCACGATCTCGGTTCCGATACCGTCGCCGGGCAGTACTGCAATCTTCATCTGGCTCTTCCCCGCGGGCCTCGTTTCACTCCGCTCGTGCCCGCGACGAAGCGAAGTGCGACATCAGGTCGTCTTGACCAGCCAAGGAAACTGCGCCAGCCGGCGCTTCTCGAACTCGGCAATCTTGTCCTTGTGCTGCAGCGTTAGGCCGATGTCATCCAGCCCGTTGACCAGGCGATTCTTGCGGAACGGCGCAATGTCGAACGCATGCGCGGCGCCGCCGGGCTCGATTACGCGCTGCTGCGGCAGATCGATCGTCAGCCGATAGCCGACGAAGCCCGCGACCTCGTGAAACAGCCGATCGATAACCAGCTCCGGCAGCACGATCGGCAGCAGTCCATTGTTCAGGCAGTTGTTGTAGAAGATGTCCGCATAGCTGGGCGCGATCAGCGCGCGGAATCCGAACTGCGCCAGCGCCCACGGCGCATGCTCGCGCGACGAGCCGCAGCCGAAATTCTTGCGCGCGAGCAGGATCGACGCACCCTGGTAGCGCGTCTGGTTCAGCACGAAGTCCGAGTTCAGCGGACGCTTGGCGTTGTCCATCCCGGGTTCGCCCCGATCCAGATAGCGCCATTCGTCGAACAGGTTCGGGCCGAAGCCCGTGCGCCGGATCGACTTCAGGAACTGCTTCGGAATGATCGCGTCGGTATCGACGTTCGCACGATCGAGCGGTGCGACCAGGCCCTGGTGGACGGTGAATCGTTCCATCGACTACTTCTTCTTCGCCGCGCCTTCGATCGTCTCGCCGGCCTTCTGGATGTCCTTGCCCATGCCTTCGAACGTGTTGCA
>JBAIYN010000652.1:0-1951 GCA_037915775.1 Burkholderiales bacterium
GCGGCGACCACGCGGCTGCCGCGATCGTGGCCGTCGAATCCGATCTTGGTGACGATCACCTTGGGTGGCCGGTCATTCATCCTGGGACTCCTTCAGGAACCGCACGAACTTGCGGGCGAGACTCGTGGGTGTTTCGCGGCCGGCCTCGTTGAACCAGAAACGCGACCAGTTCAGCGCGCCGAGCAGCATCATGCGCATCGTGCGCCGGTCCGTGCTGGCCGGCAGCGGCAGCGCGGCGACCAGATCGCGGAACAGGCGTTCGTACTGCGCGCGCAACGACCGCAGGCGGTCGGCCGCTCCCGGTACGTCCGATGGCAGCACGCGGATCAGCACCTGGGCATAGTCGCTCCGGCGCAGGATCGTCTCCAGATGCGCGGCACACGCCGCTTCCAGCCGGTCCCACGGATCACGCGCGCGCGCCAGCGCGGCCTCGACGCCAGCGCGCAGTTCCTCGACGCCGCGCCGATACACCTCGCACAGCAGGTCTTCCTTGGCGGCGAAGTGGTAGTAAAGCGATCCTGGCAGCATCGCGCTCACCTCTGCGATGTCGCGCATCGATGTCGCCGAGTACCCCCTGGCGGCGAACAGTGCGGCGGCGGCATCGAGCACGGCCGGCAGTCGATTGTCGGCGCGCGGTGTCGTCGAGCGAGCGGCGCGCGCGGCGCGGGGGAGAACGGTGGACATGTCAGAAAAACAAACGATCGTTTGCTTTATAGGACGGGACGCGGCGCTCGTCAAGTCGGAGCGCTACGTCGTCGGTGGCCGACCGTCAGGCGCCGTAGCGGCGCAGGCCGTCGAGATCGTCGATCAGGATCGCGCCATATTCGACGCGCAGCAGCCCCGCCTGTTCGAGCGCATGCAGCGCCTGGTTGACGCGCTGGCGCGAAATGCCAGCCAGGTAGCCGATCTCTTCCTGCGACACTTCGAGCTTGTTCTCGATGCCGGGATAGAGGATCGGGTTGAATAGCGCCGCCACGCAGCGGGCGACGCGGGCGTCGGGGCCATGCAGGCGCTGTGCTTCCAGCATGCCGATGAACTGGCCCAGCCGCTCGTTGATCTGCACGAGCAGGAAGCGGTTGAAGGGAATGCTTGTATTCAGCAGCCACTCGAATGTTTTCCGCGGCACGCGGGCGATGCGCGAGGCGCGCAGCGCCACCACGTCGTAGCGCCGCGGTTCGGTCTTCAGAAGGCTGCCTTCACCGAACCAGCCGCCGGCCGGAATGCCGGTGAACGTCGAGGTCTTGCCGTCTGGTGCGGTGATCATCATCTTCACCAGCCCGTCGCGGACGCCAAGCCAGGCATCGACCGGCTCTCCGCGTCGGCACACGTAGCCTTCGGCGGGCACGTCGACTTCGCTCGATTCCGCGACGACGCGCGTGCGCTGTTCGGGCGTCAGCAGCGTGCCCCAGCGCGTGGCGGATAGATATTCGTCAAGGGTTTCCCGAGTCACGGCCGGATTGTCGCCCGGATGACAGCGCGGCGCAGCGGGGCTGGCTACCGTGCCGGCCTCGCTTTCCATAATCGGCGGTGCTACCTTTCGCCGGCGCCAACGACCGAAGACCGTGCCCGAGCGCGGCAAAACCCGAAGGTAGACAGGAGACACGGGGCATGGTCCTGCCATCCTCTGCAACACCGGACACGTTTCCCAAGCTGCTGCTGCAGCACGCCCATCTTCGCGCCGGACATCCGGCACTGCGCGAGAAGGACCTGGGCATCTGGCAGACATGGAGCTGGTCGCAGACGGCGGACGAGGTCCGCAAGCTCGCGGCCGGACTGCACGTGCAGGGATTCCGGCGCGGGCAGCACCTGGCGATCATCGGAGAGAACCGCCCGCGGCTGTATTTCGCCATGATGGCGGTGCAATGCCTGGGCGGCATCCCGGTGCCGATGTACCAGGACGCGATCGCCTCGGAAATGGTGTACGTGTTCGAAAACGCCGATATTGCCTATG
>JBAIYN010000198.1:0-3212 GCA_037915775.1 Burkholderiales bacterium
TCGTCGGCGTGTCTGCGCCCGGTTTCGCCGCGATGCGTGCGTTGACGCGCGAGGTAATGGACGCCGGCGCCGCGGGCGTGATGATCGCGCCGCCCAACACGTTGCGCACCGACGATCAGATCGTCGCCTATTACGCGCAGGCGGCGCAGGCGATCGGTCCCGACGTGCCGTTCGTGTTGCAGGACTACCCGCTGACGTTCTCGGTGCAGATGACCCCGGCGGTGATCCGGCGCATCGTCAATGACGTTCCATCGTGCGTGATGCTCAAGCACGAGGACTGGCCGGGGCTGGACAAGATTTCCCGCCTGCGCGAGTTCGAGCGCGACGGCTCGATGCGGCACATCTCGATCCTGTGCGGCAACGGCGGACTGTTCCTCGACTACGAAATGGAACGCGGCGCCGACGGCGCCAACACCGGCTACTGCTTTCCGGACATGCTGTGCGACGTGGTTCGGCTGTCGGCGGCCGGCCGGCGAGACGAGGCGCACGACCTGTTCGACGCGCACCTGCCGCTGATCCGCTACGAGCAGCAGCCCGGGGTCGGTCTGGCGGTGCGCAAGTACGTGCTGAAGCGGCGCGGCATCCTGGCATCGGCGGCGCAGCGGACGCCCGCCAGCGCGCTGTCGCCGGCGGCGCGCGCCGAGGTCGAGCACCTGCTCGAGCGCCTGGCGCGGCGCGATCCGCGCGCGCGCCTCGCGCCGTTGTAACGCGCGAACGCGGCTACGTCTTTGCGGCTGCCTTCACGCTCGGCCACTGACGGCGCGAGATCGGCAGGCGCTCCGCAAGGTCCTTCAGCATCACTTCCCAGTGGCCCTCGCCCGCTTCGCCGTCCTCGTGCACCTCGCCCTTGACGCGCTGAAAACCCAGGATCGCCTTGCGCGCGACCAGCGCGTTGCGATGGATGCGCACGAAGCGCTCGCCGAATTCGCCTTCCAGCGAGGTCAGCGACTCCTCGGTCAGGTGCTCGCGCTGCGCGGTACGGATCGTCACGTACTTCAGCTCCGCGCGCAGGTAGACGATCTCGTCGACCGGGATCAGCACCATGCGGCCGCGCTCGGAAACGGTCAGGTGCGTGCGCTGGTTGCCGAGCGCGCGCGCAACTTCCTCCAGCCGCGGCTCGTTGGTGCGCAACGCCTTGGCGCGGTTCAGCGCGCCGGCGAGACGCTCGACGCGCACGGGCTTGAGCAGATAGTCGATCGCCTGCACCTCGAACGCCTCCAGCGCATGCTCGTCGAAGGCAGTCACGAAGATCACCGCCGGCGGCGCCTCGCGCGCGGCCAGGTGGCGCGCGACCTCGATGCCGTTCATGCCCGGCATGTGGATGTCGAGCAGCACGATCGCCGGCGTTTCGCGGTCGACCAGGTCGAGCGCCGCCATGCCGCTGTCGGCCTCGATCACGGTGATCCCGCCCTCCCCGCGATCGACTTCGGCCAGCAACTGACGCATGCGCACCCGCGCCGGGGGTTCGTCATCGACGATCAGGACTTTGAGTGTCACTTCTGCTCCACCGGTATGGTCAAGGTGAGTTCGAAACGATCGTTCCGCACGCGCGTCTCCAGCCGCGCCTCCAGATCGTAGATCAGCGCCAGCCGGCCCCGAATATTAGTCAATCCGATCTGGTTGCCTTCACGCTGGATCGGGTCGCGCGCGATCGGGTTGCTGACGAACACCTCGAGGTTGAAACCGCGCTGCCGCACCTGCACGACGATCTCGCAGTCGCCCGCCAGCTTCTCGGCCCCATAGCGGACCGCGTTCTCGATCAGCGGCTGCAGCAGCAGTTGCGGCACCTCGGCACGCGGATGCAGCGCACCGATCTGCCAGTCGACCTTCAGCCGGTCGCCGAGGCGGGTCTGCTCGATTTCCACGTACTTGCGGCACAGGTCCAGTTCCTGCTCGATCGGCACCAGCTTGCGCACGTCGCCCATCACGGCGCGGATCAGGTCCGCGATCGATTCCAGCATGCGCTCGGCGCGCGCCGGATCGGTGCGCACGATCGATACCGCCGCGTTCAGGCTGTTGAAGAAGAAATGCGGGCGGATGCGCGACTGCAGCGCCTGGTACTTCGCTTCCGCAAGAACCGGCGAATAGGCGCGCGCCCGCAGTTCGAGATAGCGCTGGATCACGATGCCGGCCGCCACGGCGGCCAGCATCATGCCCAGGCTTGGTGCACGCAGGGCGCCCTGCGCGGTCGCAGTCAGAATGGGCACGACGATCAGCACCGCGGCAAGCGGCGTGCCCCACGCGAACGCGCGCTGCAGTTGGGCGGACATCGGCGGCAGGCCCCGACGCAACAGACACCAGATCAGCAGCGACACCAGCGTCACGGGCTCGGCGATCGCCGCCTGGGCCAGGAAACTGTGAAGCAGCGCGGACCAGGAGTCGGCGACGACCGCCGCACCGACGATCGCCGCGGCGTTGACCACGAGCGCGACCCGCAGGATCACCCCGAAATTGCAGCCGTCCGGCACGACCAGGCGCGGCGTCGGCGCCGCCGTCTCGTCCCGCGAACCGATGTATATGTCGACTTTTCCTGGCGCTTTGCGCACGAACTTATACTTGTTTGAAAGTGCCGATCCGCGCGTCCTGAGTGGGCCGGCATCCCGGAAGCCCGCATCATCGCCTTGCGCGGGCCGTCCAAGCAAGCCGGTCCAGTCAACATGCCCAAACACGAATCGTCGCTGCATGCCAAGGAAAGCGGGTGGTCCGGCCGTTTCGCCGAACCGGTGGCGGACTTCGTGCTGCGCTACACGTCAAGCGTGAGCTTCGATCACCGCCTGGCGCTCGCCGACATCGACGGCTCGGCGGCGCATGCAGCGATGCTGGCGCACGTCGGCGTGCTGTCGGCCGCCGACCTCACGGCGATCGAACGTGGACTGGCGCAGATCCGGGGCGAGATCGAGCGCGGCGAGTTCCAGTGGCAACTCGCGCTCGAGGACGTTCACCTGAACATCGAAAAGCGGCTGACCGAACTTATCGGCGACGCCGGGAAAAGGCTGCACACCGGGCGCTCGCGCAACGACCAGGTCGCCACCGACGTGCGCCTGTGGCTGCGCCGCGAGGTCGACCACATCCTGAACGCGCTCACCCAGGTGCAGCATGCGCTGGTGTCGCAGGCGGCCGATCACGCGGGCACCGTGATGCCGGGCTTCACCCACCTGCAGGTCGCGCAACCGGTCACCTTCGGCCACCACCTGCTCGCGTACGTCGAAATG
>JBAIYN010000663.1:0-1731 GCA_037915775.1 Burkholderiales bacterium
TGACGACCGGCAGAACGTAAATGGCCAATGCCAAGAAGGGCAAGCGCCCGAGCGATGCACCTGCCGCGGAGGCGTCGTACCTGTCCGCGGCCGAACGGCGCGCCAAAGGCAAGGCGGTGCGCGATGCCGTGCCGCGCGCGTCACACGCTGGATGGAAGCCGCCGAAGGGCCGGCGCGACCCGATCGAACTGCTGGCCGAATCCAACGCCGGCCGCGTGCAGACGCTGATCCCGATCCGCTTCGGCCGCATGTCCGAGTCGCCGTTCGCGTTCTATCGCGGTTCGGCCGCGTTGATGGCTGCCGACCTGGCCACGACGCCGACCAGCGGGCTGCGGGTGCAGGCCTGCGGCGACGCCCACCTGATGAACTTCGGCGCCTTCGCGACGCCCGAGCGCAACATCATCTTCGACATCAACGATCTGGACGAAACGCTGCCGGCTCCTTTCGAGTGGGACCTGAAGCGGCTGGCGACGAGCGCGGTGATCGCGGCGCAGCACCTGAGGCTGCCGCAAAGCGATGCGGCGCGCGTGGCCATCGACTGCGCCCGCGCCTACCGGGAACGCATGGCCGACTACGCGTCGATGCGCGCGCTCGATGTCTGGTACGACAAGATCGACGTGCAGAAGTACGAAGACCGGACCGGCGATCCGGAGGTCGTGGCCGAGGCGCGCAGGCGCTTCGCAGAGCGGATCGCGAAGGAGCAGCGCAAGACGGTGCCCGACCATCTCTATCCTAAGCTCGTATCCGACGAAGGGGCCCAGCCGCGCATCAAGGACGACCCGCCGCTGATCTTCCATCCGAAGGCAGAGATGGCGCCGGGAGTCGTGTCGGGCTACGCCGACGTGATCGCCGCCTACCGTGCCACCTTGCCCGAGCACACGCGCACGCTGTTCGACCGGTTCCATTTCTTCGACTTCGCGTTCAAGGTGGTCGGCGTGGGCAGTGTCGGGACGACCTGCGGCGTGTGCCTGTTCATGGCCGCCGACGACGACCCGCTTTTCCTGCAGGTGAAGGAGGCGCGGGCTTCGGTGCTCGAGCCCTATGCGGGCAAGAGCCTTCATGCCAACCATGGTCAGCGTGTCGTCGAGGGCCAGCGGCTGATGCAGGCAGCCAGCGATGTCTTCCTCGGGTGGATGGTGGCGAAGAACGGTGGACACTACTACGTGCGACAGCTTCGCGACATGAAGATGTCGGCGGTAATCGAGGACTGGGACACGCGGCAGCTGCGCCAGTACGCGCGCATGTGCGCTCACGCCCTGGCCCGCGCGCATGCCCGCTCCGGCGACGCCGCTGTGATCGCGGGATACATGGGCTCCGGCGGCGGCTTCGACGACGCGATCGGAGAGTTCGCAGTCGAGTACAGCGATCAGGCGCGCAGCGACCATCGGGCGTTCGTGCAGGCCATCAGGGACAAGCGGATCGAAGCCATCGTCGGAAGCTAGGTTGCCTGTCGACGATCGTCCCGCCAGAACCGTCAGATCCGATCCGATGGGCAGCTATAGGGGCCAAGGTCACTTTGCTTCCATGGGCCTTTCACACGCTCAGTGTGGATGACCGCTTCGGGCAGATTCGAAAGTCGACAACGGGTCGATAGCTCCCTTCCGCAGCGTCCGCTTTCTAGCAACGTGGCAAAACGCGGCCACGCCGCGCGCCTAACTTTCGCCTAACCCAGCGCTAATCCAGCACTCATCCGCACTCCCTAGTGTGCGATCTCGCGCGAGACGACTCGCG
>JBAIYN010000524.1:0-1715 GCA_037915775.1 Burkholderiales bacterium
CTGCGCCGGGCATCTCGCGGCGCAGCGCGGCTAAAGTGTGCAGGGCTAACTCGATGTTCTTGCGCGGCGTCAGACGGACCGGCAGCAGCAAGATCGGCGCGGCGCGAGCGAGCTCGTGCGCGAGGACGCGGCCTGGGAGCCGGTCTAGCAGTTCCAGCGTGATCGGGCTCAGTTTGAAGAACGCGGTTTGATTGAGGCCGTTAGGTATGACGGCGATCGATTCGATCGGAATGCGCAGCAGCCTGGCTAGTTCGCGCTGCCGCAGATCAGAAACAGCCACATGCCGCGCTCCCCAGTCGGTGCGAATAAGGTCCCACGGATAACCGTCGTGCAGTTCGGCCTGGTAGCGCGGCGTCGTCCAGGCCAGATCATGATGCCAGAGGACGATGCGCAAAGAGGCGAGCCGTTGAATTGCCGCTGTCAGCATCAGGTTTTTGTTGAGCGAGCACACATTGTGCGCGATGAGCACCTCGGCATCGACGAGGGCACTTTGCAGGGCGCGGTGTATTTCAGCCGCGAGTGGTTCGAAATCGGAAGGCACGGTACCGTGATCGAGTTCGGCCTTGGCGGCCAGCACGCGCGGATGGCGCGAATCGATCAAAGGCAGCGGGATGAATTGGATCTGGTCGGAGAGGGACGCGCCGCGTGCGGCCAGGATGCGCACGGTATGGCCGGCCTGTGCCATCAAACGCGCGTGCCGGGCTAAAACGCTCTCGACGCCGCCGACGACGGGAGGCGCCGAGTAGTGGATGAGCGCAATACGCAAAGAACACCTCTTTTCGTTTCAAAGGTGCTGGCAGTATAGTCAATTCAGCGGCGGCTGTCGACCGCGTTCGCATGAGGAATCACGGTCACGTGCGGCGGGGCAAGCCGCGCACTTGCAGCACCGGCACCACGAACAATAGGCCCGTATGTTCCGCGTCGAAATCTCCGACGAGTTGCTCCGTGCGACGGATCAGATTGTCCAGGTCAAACCCATCGGGCACCACGCTGAACACCGTGCGGTGGTTGTATTCTTCCTGTTCCATCATCGAGCGCAGCGAAGGCATAAACGGCAAATCGTCGCGGTGCGCGTGTCGCCGCTGGAGGTGGCGCATGCCCATGCTGTCGAGAATCGTCGCGCCGGGCACGCCGGCTTCTTCCCAAAGGCGGATCACGTCATGACAGACCTGCATATCGGTGACAATGACCACGACTAAGTTAGGCATGTTCATTTTCCTTCTGCGGAAGTTGATCGATTCGTCCGCGGCGCGGCGGCCGGCGCTGTTGTCGGAAAAGCCCAGCGGAGCAGCGGGGGCGTTACCAGCGTCGAAAGCAAAACCAGCACGACCACCACTGAAAAGACTTCCGGCGAAATGATCTTCTCGCGCACGCCGATGCCGGCGACGATGAGGCCGACCTCGCCGCGCGAAATCATCCCGACGCCGACGCGCAGCGCTTCGGCGTTGCTCAGCCCGGCTGCGCGCGCGCCCAACCCCGCGCCGATCACCTTCGATAGCACCGCGACGATGAACAGGACGATCAAGAAAGGGAGCAGCGGGCCGGTGATCTCGCGCAGGTTTGCGTCCAGGCCGATGCTGACGAAAAAGATGGGCGCCAGAAAACCGTAGGTGATGCTGCGCATCTTGGACTCGATCTTGCCGCGCAAATGGCTGCGGCCCAGCCCCACGCCTGCAATGAACGCGCCGGTGATCGCCGCCAGCCCGCCCATCACT
>JBAIYN010000402.1:0-2584 GCA_037915775.1 Burkholderiales bacterium
GTTTCTTCCGAAAGCAGGTAGTCCTGTTTGATAGAGCAGTCGAAGCACCCATGCGGTGCCTGATCCCCGCATCGGTGTCACCGGACGTTTCGTCCGGTCACGGCACAGTCTTCCAACGGAGATCACCGGCGGTGACGCTTGATGGACCGAGGCGTGACTCCGATTTACCGGCTCGGGAATTCAATTAGACAAGGCCGGTAGCAGGACTGCTTTGGGACGGTCAGCGACAAAGCAGGGAAGGTCGCTTAACGGCCCAGTAGCGGTCGTTTCACTCGCCCCCGGTCGCGTCGACGACCGCATGCCACCCGCGTCGCAACGTTTGATCACGAAACTCCATTCGTCCCCGGTCGACTGCACTTCAGGGCGGCGGCCGCCCCGTTCGTCGCAATCGACTCCGCGCGAGGTCGGCATCGCTAGACTTCCCGGTACCTGGAAGACCGCGCGCTTCTGCGCAGGGCGCTGGAGGTCACGGAAGCTGCGCTCCCTCTTCCGAAAGCAAAGGCTTCAGGGCGCAGGCACAAGACCAGCGGCACCGGACGCGCCAAGCGGAAAGTCTCGATCTGACACTTGCTCAACTCGGCGGCCCTGGCGCTACTTTCCCGGCAAGAGTGGTGACGCTTCTAGCGATTCGTGTACTACTGCATGTGACCTCAGATAATGGCGCGCATCAACTCGGTGAGTAGCTTTCTGTCATTGCTGCGCCTGATCATCTTTGTTCTCGCCGGACTGCTGATTTATTACCACAGCTTTACCCTGTACGACCGGTATCTGGGCGATGGCACTCGTGCGCATACGACATTCGAATACGTACAGTCGGTTCTTCGTGTGGGGATCATTCTAAGTTTGCTGCTTGTTGTATTTGGCAACCGCTGGGCTCTGTGGGGAATGTGGGCCTGTATCGGCGGGCTGGTTGCGACGCATTATTGGGCGCATTTCGGGAACCTGCCCGTGAACTTCACCGAAGGTAGGCACCCTCTCTCCTATCTCAAGGGCTTTATCTTTCCGACAATCATTACCTTGGCGTTCCGCTCTTCAAGGCAAGTCAGCGCGAAGAATGCGGACGGCTAACCTATCGCTCAACTCGGGACCCGCCCGCACTGTCTTCCGCTCTCTCTCGTCTCCCACCTTTCCAAGATCAGCTCAGCGCCTCGGTGCTCGCAGGGCCAGTTAGCTTCCTTCGTTGAACGTCTCTAACGAAGGCGAGCCAGGACCGCTTTGGGTCGCGAAGCGCCTATCGGCGAAAGGTCGCTGAGCGGCCACAAGCGGGCCTTTAGCCGATATCCGAACCAATCGAAGACAGGACCGGGATGCAGTGCCGGTCCTCCGAGAGTCAGTTGTCAGCGGGAGCGGGTGCTCCGTGCTGTAGCGATGAAAGCGTTTTCCTTCGCTCGATCACATCCCTAGAATGCCGACCATCGACGAACTTCCTGCGGAACGAATGTGCACAAGGCGATCCTAGGCAGCGGCGGCGGCGCAACGGGCAAGGCGACGCTGGAAATGGTTGCCGAGCGCGCGGGCGTGTCGCCGAGCACGGTGTCGCGCGTCCTCAACGGCACGGCTGCCGTCAGCGCCGACAAGCGCAGGGCGGTTGAACGAACAATCGCCAAGCTCGGTTTCGTGCCGAATCCGGTTGCCCGCGGCTTAGCGGGCGGCCGCACGCTCAGCGTTGGGGTGGTCACGCAGGCCATCGACAGTCCGTTCTACGGAAGTGCGTTGCGCGGCATCGAGGAGGCGCTCGGCGCCGCCGGCTACAGCCCGCTGTTCATGAGCGGGCACTGGCGCGCCGACGAGGAGGCGCGCTGTATCGAGGTGCTGCGCCGGCGCCGTGTGGACGGGCTGGTCGTGCTGACCGGCCGCCTGTCGAACGCCGCGCTGCGGTCGGTCGCGCGCTCGTTGCCGGTGGTGGTTACCGGGCGCAAACTCAAGGCGGCCAACCTGGTCTCGCTGGACTTCGACAACCGCGAGGGAGCGCGGCTGGCGACCGAGCACCTGATCGGCCTCGGCCACCGCCGGATCGCGTTCATCGCCGGCGATCCGGCCCACCCGGACTCGGTCGAGCGCCAGCACGGGTACGAGCTGGCGCTGCAGAACGCCGGGCTGCGCGCCGATCCTCGCCTGGCGCTGCCTGGCGACTTCAACGAGCAGAGCGGCGTGCAGGCCGTCGAACAGTTGTGCGCGCGTCGTGCGCGCTTCACGGCGATCTTCGCGGCGAACGACCAGATGGCGTTCGGGGCCCGCCTCGGACTATTCCGGCGTGGCCTGCGTGTGCCGGACGACGTGTCGCTGGTCGGCTTTGACGATGTCGCGGGCTCGCTGTACACGGTGCCCGGGCTGACCACCGTGCACTACCCGATACACGAGATCGGGCAACTGGCCGCGCGCGCGATGCTGGACCTGCTCGCCGGCAAGCGTCCGTCGCTCGAGGTGCCGGGGCCGCAGCTGATCGTCCGCGAGTCCACCGGCCGGCTGGCGTCCTGACATCCTGAAGCGGCGTTGAGCCGACCACGCGCCGCGTTGGCAGCACGGGCGGTGCGGTCGATTGACAGTCCGCGCGCGCTCCCCGTAAAGTGTGAAAGCGCTTTCA
>JBAIYN010000625.1:0-1941 GCA_037915775.1 Burkholderiales bacterium
TCTCGGGCACGCGCAAGTTTGCGGCCAACGACACGCCGGACTTCTCCAACGACCCGTTCTTCCAGTTCTTCCGCGGCTTGCCGGGTTTCCGCTTCGGACCGCACGGCAGCGTTCCGTTCCGCGGCCAAGGCTCCGGCTTCGTCATCAATTCCGACGGGCTGATCCTCACCAATGCGCACGTGGTGCGCGACGCGAAGGAAGTGACGGTCAAACTCTCGGACCGGCGCGAATATCGAGCCAAGGTGCTGGGTTCCGACCCCGCCACCGACATCGCCGTGCTGAAGATCGACGCGAAGAACCTGCCGACCGTTGCGTTCGGCGATCCGAACCAGGTCAAGGTCGGCGACTACGTGCTCGCGATCGGCGCGCCCTACGGATTCGAGGAGACCGCCACGCAGGGAATCGTCAGCGCGAAAGGCCGCTCGCTGCCCGGCGACTCGTTCGTGCCGTTCATCCAGACGGACGCCGCGGTCAATCCGGGCAACTCCGGCGGACCGCTGTTCGATGCCGAGGGGCGCGTGATCGGCATCAACGCGCAGATCTATTCGCAGAGCGGCGGCTTCCAGGGGCTCGCGTTCGCGATCCCGATCGACGTCGCGCTGCACGTCAAGGACCAGCTGGTCCGCACCGGCCACGTCGAGCACGCGCGCCTAGGCGTGATGCTGCAGGACCTGAACCAGTCGCTCGCCGAGTCGTTCGGCCTGAAGTCGCCCGACGGCGCGCTGGTCTCGAGCGTGAATACAGGCAGCGCCGCGGCGAAGGCGGACCTGAAGCCGGGCGACGTGATCACGCAGATCGACGGACACACCGTGCATACCGCGAGCGACGTGTCGACGCGAATCGGCATGGCCACTCCGGGCGAGAAAGTGCATCTGACGGTCTGGCGCGACAAGTCGAGCCACGAGATGGACGTCAAGCTGGGCGCAGTGCCGGAATCCGAGAACCAGCAGGCGATGGCGGACAGCACGCCGGGGACGCTCGGCCTCGCCGTGCGTCCGCTGACCCCTGACGAGAAGCGCGAGGCGCATTCCGACCATGGGCTCGTCGTCGAGGACTCGGAAGGCGCGGCGGCGCGCGCCGGCATCGAACCAGGCGACATCGTGCTCGCGCTCAACGGCCGTCCGGTCATGAGCGTCGAGCAGATCCGCAACGCGCTTGCGAGCCATCCGAAACACGTCGCGCTGCTGATCCAGCGCAACGACCAGCGGATCTTCGTGCCGATCAACCTCGGCTGAGACCGCGCTTGATCCACCTGACGCAGAGAGGAACACGATGAAGCACAGCAATTCTTCCCAACGCATGGATCGTCAGCTGTCCGCGATTCTTGCCACGACCGCCGCGGCCTTCGCGATCGGAGCCGCGGTGCCCGCCTACGCCGCCACCGAGCCTGCCCAACCGATGGGCCAGGCCACGCTGCCGATGGAGCAGCACTACGCCGGCATTGCGTACGTCACCGGCGGCGTCGGCGAGAACCAGGCCAAGGCATTCGAGCAGAACCTGCACAAGTACCCGCTTGCGATCGAGCTGCTGGAGAAGCAGAAGACCGCGAAACACGACGAATTCACCGCCAAGGCGAACGTCAGCATCGCCGATCACACGGGCAAGCAAGTCTTCAAAGCGCAGGCGACCGGGCCATTCATGCTGGTGCAGCTCGATCCCGGCAAGTACTCGGTGACCGCCACGCTCGGCAGGGACACGATCCACCGCAAGGACGTGATGATCGAGAAAGGCAGGACCGCACGCGAAACGATCGTCTTCCCGGCCGGCACCAATTGATCGAATCCGCGCCGTTGCGCCGGATCGGATCGACCCAACGGAGCCACCCGCGCATGGAGTGACACCATGAAACCCGGAGTCATCGCATTCGCCGTCGCCGCCGCATTCGCCGGCGGCGCCCAGGCACAGACGCTCGATAGCCTGCTGCATCGGAACGCGGTGCAG
>JBAIYN010000588.1:0-2820 GCA_037915775.1 Burkholderiales bacterium
GCACCCTGCGGCGCGAACGGCCGGTCCTTCACGTAGGCGATCGTCTTGTCGTCGACCGCGACCATGCCGGCGCGGGCGCCGGCCTCGATCGCCATGTTGCAGACGGTCATCCGCCCTTCCATCGACAAGGCCTCGATCGCGGCTCCGGCGAATTCGATCGCGCAGCCGGTGCCGCCTGCGGTGCCGATGCGCCCGATGACCGCCAGCACGATGTCCTTCGCGGTGCAGCCGAACGGCAGTGAGCCGTCGACTTTCACCAGCATGTTCTTCGCCTTCTTCATCAGCAACGTCTGCGTGGCGAGCACATGCTCGACCTCGCTGGTGCCGATGCCGAACGCCAGCGCGCCGAACGCGCCGTGCGTGCTGGTGTGCGAATCGCCGCAGACGACCGTCATGCCGGGCAGCGTGGCGCCCTGCTCCGGCCCGATCACATGCACAATGCCCTGGCGCCTGTCAAGGAACGGGAAATACGCCGCAGCGCCATGCCGCTTCATGTTGGCATCGAGCGTGACGATCTGCTCCTGGCTGATCGGATCGGCGATGCCGTCGTAGCCGCGCTCCCAGCCGGTCGTGGGGGTGTTGTGGTCGGCGGTGGCGACGATCGAACTGGTGCGCCAGGGGCTGCGCCCCGCCAGCCGCAGACCCTCGTACGCCTGCGGCGACGTCACTTCATGGACGAGATGGCGATCGATGTACAGCATCGTGGTCCCGTCGTCTTCGACGTGGACTACGTGCGCGTCCCACAACTTGTCGTACAGGGTTTGCGGCATTGCAGACGAGAAGGCAAATGCAAGCCCACATTATGCCGCGGTCGCCCCTCGAACTCCGACCCGCGTTCGGCGCGCTCGGTCATCCGGCGCCACCTCGGCCCCTCTGTTGGCACATCGCGCCTTGACAGTGCCCGTTCGTCCGCCAACCAATGGGTTTGGGCACCTGATCCCCTGCCCCGCTTTGCCTCGGCCGCAGTTCCTACTCAAATTTAGCCATCATCCACGATTGAGCCATCATCCACATGGACTTTGGGGAGTTCATTAGGGGGCACTTGGCGGGCAGTCCCTGGACGCTAGTCGACAAAATGGGGCGGACGCCGTTGAGGTACGTGGAACCTCAGCGCCCGGTAGCGTGGTTCATCGATCGAACATCGCGACCACTCCCAACCGCACCTCCTGACCAAGCGCAACTCACTCGGCACCGCGATGCTCCATGCTCCATCGCCTGCTGCTGCCCGCGCCCACCTCGGCAATGAGCCGTCCTCCCAGCCGCGAAGAAGAAGAAATCGCCGAAGCGCTGCGCGCCTCCCGAAACGCACTTGCCATGTTCGCGGTGTTCAGTGGATTTCTCAGCCTACGGCTGATCCCATCGCTGTACGTGCGTCAGGTGTACGACCGCGTTCTCACCAGCCGCAACGAGACCACGCTGCTCGCGCTGACGCCGCTGCTTCTCGACGGGTACGCCTCCCAAGTGCACGCTGGAAGTGACCCGAGCCCGTATGCTCGCCGCGTTCAGCGCGCAGGCGGATGAGAGGTTCCCTGAGTTCGCAGCGACCGGGTCACAATATCTATGCGACAGTTTCAGGAAGGCCCGCCAAAACGCGGCATGTATCGAGCAGAATGGCCATGAAACTCATCTACTGGCGCGCGATTGCGCTTGCCGAGCGAGGCGACCTAGGGGAGCTTGCTCGTCTCATACTGCGCGGCGATACATTTCCGAACGAGTATCAGCAGACGGTCGCAGATTACTTCAGCGGTGCGCGCAAACCCCGCAAGCGACGAGCATTGAGAACGGCGCTCGATATTTCGGATGCGACCACCGTTCGCCTGTTACTGAAGGCGCTGACGCACAGAACCCGCAAACACACGGTGCAAAACTTGCGGCGTTTTGTTCTTGCCGTCACCGGCCACCCACTTCGCAATGACCACGCTCCCACTCCTCCGGATAACACGGAAAAGGCACAGTCAGTCGATGCCAAATCTGCACAGGACGTGGGATCCACTTTCATTGCGGCAATGTCGCGCGATGAGGCGTGCGCGTGCATAGCGGCGCTGTTCGGTTGCTCCAAAGAACTCGTCATCGAAATTGGGAAGAAGAGCGCAGCGGCTGCCGCACGTGGCTTTAGGGAGAGTGAGTTGCGCGCTCTTGCGACGCAGGCGCCCCCCTCAAGCGAAGACTTGCGAAGCGCCGATGCCTCGGAAGTCGAGCGAGCAAGTGAGGGTCAAGCGGGCAACAGGCGCGTCACTACGGGCGATACGAAGATCCCCGCTGATTTTCTGCGCGGCTATTGGGCCTATGCGATCACGCTAGCCGATAGAGGCAACTTCCAGGAACTCGAACGACTGATCCTCGCTGGCGATTCCGTGCCAGTCGACTATCGGCAAGTGCTCGCGGACTTCGTGACTGGCGCGCGCAAATTGACGAAGCGCGTGCGAAGGCCATACCTCTCCGCTGCCCGTGCAATGCAGCTTCGTGAAGCCTTCCTCGCGATCACGACCGATGATCCCGAGATCGGGTTTCGCGGACTCTCGAGCGAAAAAGCATACGGCGTGATCGCCAAAGCCGCGGGCTTACCGACCGAAACGGTGCGCGAAGTCGTCGAGCACCGTCAAAGCTCGGCACGCCTCTGACTAGAAAGCTAAGCCGCGAAAGACGAGACGGAACAATTGTGCCTAGCCGTCTCGCGAAACGGGAGCGGCGGCGGCTCCGTTTAGGAATGGCAATCTGGATTCGGACTGCTCCCAAAGCCGAACAGCGCGTCTATGCGCCGTCTCGATGGCTGCAGGCGCCCGTCCCGCGATTAGGCTCGGCCGGCTCATTGCTTCGCCC
>JBAIYN010000099.1:0-3069 GCA_037915775.1 Burkholderiales bacterium
AGATCTGGGACGAAAACGATCCTCCCGCTGCGGCAACCTACGACGTCGAGAACTTGGAATTCGATCCGATTAGAATAAACCAGGAGTGCTCGACGTATTTCGAGCTGTTGCTGCGCGATCGAGTCAACCAGAACACGCGTGCGGTCACGCTGTCGGAGTCATCCGGCTCCGACATCGACAACATCGCCAGCCGCTACCCCGGCGGCATGCCGCGGCTGCCGATCGTCACCACGCCGCGCGGCGACTATGAAGACTACCCGTTGGATTACGAATCCGACGACACCTACAAGAAGCGCATTTGGCTGAGCCCCAACACGTTCGCCAACATGGGGGTGAAGGAGGCCTACGAGTTCTGGGCGCGCACGGCGATGCCGACGCTGCGCGACGTTTCCGCAATCAAGGTGCGGCGCACGCTGCGCGAGAACCCGCTGATCGTCGTCACCTGTCTGGCCAACAGCTCCACCGACCCGAAGCCGAGCGCAGCCGATCTGCTGACCGTGCGCGAGTACATCGCCGACGAGGGACGGCAGGGGTTGACCGACGAGGTCTCGGTGCTGCCGCCGAAAGTGAAGACCATCAACTACAAGATAAAATTCAAGTTGTTTCCGAGCATCGATCCCGTCACTTCCAAGACAAACATTACTACGGCGCTAAATGCTCTGATCGAGAAGCAACGCTACCTCGGTGTCGATCACACCAAGATGGCGATCATGGCGGCCTGCGCACTGCACGGCGTCGCCAACATTGAAATCGTCGAACCGGCAACGGATACGTTCGTCGACGAGAATTGGGTAGTGATGGTCAATTCCGTCACCGTCGACTACGCGGGCCGCTCCGAATGACTAGTAGGGCGGTGACCCCGGTCGAGCACGCCGGGGCCAATCTCCTCTATCAGGCGGCGACCGGTCTGGAAAAGGCGATGGCGGACGTCGACGCCGAGCGGCTGCTGTCGACCTACGCCGAATTGATTATCGACCAGTGGGACCCAGACGAGATCTCCGAGACCAACCTGCCGTACTTGGCCTGGGCGATGTCGGTCAATCTGTGGGAGCGCGACTGGCCGACCGAGTTCAAGCGCTACTGGACCAAGAACCAGTGGGAGTTTTTATCGCAACGTGGCACGCCGAAGGGGCTGCGCACCTTCGTCCGCGCGGTCACCGTCTCCGGCAAGTTCACCGCCGAGCTGCGCCGTGTCATCCGCCCGCCCGCGCGTGCCTACGCGATGGCCGCCTGCAACGACGTGGCGGCAGCGCTCGAGGCGCTGGTGCCCGACGCAGAGTACACCGGCGTGCTGGCGAACAGCCGCTATTCCTACGAACACCTGATCACCTGGACGGACACGCGGGACAAGCCCGACTGGCAGGATCTGGTCGACTATGAGCGCGCGCAGTACGTCGCCAGATTTGCGCAGCTCAGAGGCTACCCATACGTCGCCAACGCCGAGCTGCCGTACATCGCCTACGTCAACGCCCCGCACCGCGACACGCTCGATCGAACGGTGCCCTCCGGCGTCAGCGGCGCTTATGCCTATTCAGAAACAGAGATTGTCGATCCGAATTACAAATTGCTTGGCGTGGTGACCGAGTCGGCCGTCGACATTTATGTCTACTGGCATTGGCAGGCGTCCGGCGCGAGTCGCACCTGGACCGAGCGGACTGTAGTCCGTCCGTACAGCCACAACGGCGCGTTCCTCGGCCCGCTGCGGCCGCTGTTTCCGTCGTCGGTGTCGATGGCGTCGAGCGGAGAGCGCTACACCTATCACTACACGCTGTACGACCGCGGCGTGGAGACGCAGCTCACCACCCGGCACATCGAGAATGTGGTGACCGGCGAGGACGCTGGCTGGGGATTTACTCCTGGGGTGTCCGCCTACGACGACGAGGTAGTGCTGCCGCTGGCGGAAGACATTCCGTACTTTCTCGGCGAGGTGAAATACGCAGGCGGCGGCAGCAAGTACGGGGCATTCGCTGGCAAGGCTCCCAAGCTGCGCACCGTCACGGTGTCGCGCAGCGGTCCGCTCGATCTGACACAGGCCAAGGCGATCTACGTTACGGTCAAGCCACGTGCCGACCTTATCAAATTGATCCCGGATCAGATCGCCACACACCACACCGTGCGCAAGGCCGAGACCTACGCCGCCTACAAGCAGTATCTCACCAACGTGTATCTTCCGCGCAGCAATGCATGGCAGTTCCTTTACGATAGGTGGTACCTGTTCGACGCCGATCGCGTGCCGGATTTTAGAAAGCCCGGCATGTACATGGGGCATTGCCGATTTGGAATTTACACTTACTGCGCGGAAGCGCTGGTCCGGGTGCGCGTTAAGCTGCCGAAGTTCTATGCGGTCAGCACCAGCAGCCGCTACGTACGCGGCTTCCTCCGCGCGCCGTACGACGAATACGATGACCCAATTACAAAACTAAGACGAGGTGTCTGCGCCTCGATGGCACTGCGTGACACCATTCTGATCGACACTCGAAGCACGCGCAAACTGCAAGTTGGCGACCTCACCGACGCCACCGGTCGATACGCCGTCGGCCAATGGGTGGACGCCTGACGGACAACGGAGACCACAATGGAAAAGAGCGTTATCTTCCGCGATAATCAAGAGCTTCAGGCCGATGACTTTTTAAATATGCAGTCGTGGGCACAGTCGGCTGCCGATCACATCGTCCTCGATGCGATCAACGATGAGGCTGCCTATAGCGGCTTCACCATCACCAAGGCCGACAGTTACACGCTCAACGTCTCGACCGGTCGCCTGTACGACGACGGGCTGGTGTACGCGCGTGAGGCAACGGTGTCGCTCGACTTGCGCAACGACCTGCCGGTCGCCACCAAGAGATACTTCGCGATCGTGGCGTGGGGACAGGAAGTTGAGGAAGACATCCAGCCGCGCAACTTCCTGATCGACGCGACGACCGGCGATGCCGAACCGCAGTCGGTGGCGATGCAGGAGACGAGATACGCGAATATCAATTACGTCAAGGGCACTGAGAGCGCTGATCCGCAGTATCCGTCGGTCGATTCCACCACGCTGCTGCTCGGCTATGTGCTGACCACGCCGAG
>JBAIYN010000046.1:0-3450 GCA_037915775.1 Burkholderiales bacterium
TTTCCTGGACCCAGTAGTCGGCCCAGCGGGTCTCGATGGCGCCAGGCTCATAAGCTTTTGGCAGTTCGTGCGGCATGAAGAATCGGCAACGATTGGGTAAACGATGATATTACAGGAGCGGGCGGTCGGTGGTCGACGGTGGCGGATGACTGCGGGCACCGATCTCGACACTGACGGGGTCAGGGAAGAGCACAAGCGCGTAGTCGCCGGATGGCCGCCGCGCCGCCGCTGGACTCTTCTCGGGAACGCCAAACATTACGATCGCCGGCGAGCCCGATCGCCCACCATCCACACATCTGCAACTTGCGATCGCCGCTGCACAGCAGGATGAAGATCGCCTCGTCCACCGATGGAGTCTCGACCATGAGCAGGCGGCCCGCCAGGTGAGCGCGGTCGGCCGCCGTGAATGCCGGATCCAGCAACGGCACGATCAATTCGCGAAATGTCGGCTTCAGCAAGTTCTCGACAAACTCGAGCGCGTTGTCGTGGATTGTCACCTGCCCGGACCGGAGTCCTTCATAGGCGGCACGGAATCCGCGACGAGGATAGAGTGTACTGAGGATTCGAAAGATCCGTTCTTGTTCCAGCGCTACTCCTTCGGCCAACAGATCGAACAAGGTTTTGTCTTGAATGCCCGCGGAGCGAAACGCCTCGTGGACCTGGAAGGTGCGATAGTTGCCGTACACCTCGGCCACGAGCAGCGATTCGAGGTACGCGGGATCGATCGCGAGGCTGGAATTGCAGCGGCGAAGCGCCGCCAGCGCGTTGAGCATCGCGTGCCGCACGGTTGCGTCTGGCTCGAGCAGCGTGGATTCCAGGATGTCGACGCAGGTTTGTGTGCCGATACGGTCCAGCACGGAAACGACGGCGGTGCGTGCATCCCGCGAGACGCGAGCATCGGCCAGGGTGTTCGCGAGTAGGCTCGCTACTTTATCGCCGAAGCAAACCAGCGTCTCGATGGCGGCGGCACGACAACCGCGTTCGCCGACGCGCGCAAGAACATGCGGCGCGAATCGTTCTGCGCTCCTTGAAGCACAGGCACGCATCGCTTCGCCGGCGACCCCGGGGTCGGTGTCGGCGATCAGGCGCTGCAGCAAGTCGGGAAAGATATTCGGCACGGAGGCAAGTACCTGCACAGCTCCCACCCGTGTGCGCGGATCGGGGTCCTCCACCATTGCGGTGAGGATGCGGCCGGCGGCATCGAGGTTCTGCGTCGGGCCCGGACGAGCGAGGAATTCGACGATACCGCAGCGCAACGTGGGGTCGGACAATTCGCTCCAGGATTCGCCGATAAGCGGGTCGAATCGCGAGTATCGGCAGAGGTACCGGATGGCCGCCTCGCGGATGTCGCGGTCAGCCTCTGAGATCCATAGCCTCGCCTGCGGCAGTGCCGAGCCGTCACCGCTGTCGCCGAGGACCGTTAGCGCCTTGGCGCGTATCGCGGCTTGCGGGTGCGATAACAACTCGCGAACTGCAATTGCCGTAGGGGTTCTGTCCTCCACGTGAACGAGGTCGAGGGCGTACAGCACTTCGCGATCCGAAGGATCTCGTAGCTTTGCGACCACGATATCGGTGGCAGAGTGTCCCCCGGCAGCTACAGATGCTCGGGTGAGATCGCTAGCGTGCGCGTCAATCGACTGCTTGAGCGCCGCCACATACAGATGTCTGGCTCCCCACGCCGCGCATGCCCACAAACCCGCCACCAGGGAAATCATCCACCCTAGGCTGCGGGCCGGAAGCTGCAAGAGGCTGACGAAAAAGAGTAGACTCGCTGCCGCAATGCCGTCGCCCGCCCGCCAGAGCACAGTGTCGATGAACCATTTCACCTGGACTTTCATCCGCGCGGCCACGGGCACATACAACAGTTCGACAGATGGTTTGTCGAGCGAGTAACGCAGAACCTGGTCGGCGCCGCGCAACACGACCATCGCCAGCAGTCCACCGCTCAGCGCGACGCCAGCGGATGCCACGAACAGGCTTACCGGCAGGCAGAACAGCACCGGCCCGATGCCGAAACGCCGAAGCATCCGGCTTGCGAACAGGACCTGCACGGCGAACGAAAGTATTCCTGCGTAGAGGTTAAACCGTCCGAAGAACAACGCCAGCGCTGCTCCAGAGGCGACGAACTGGCTGGCAATCGCTTTGAACTGCCAACCGATGACCGTGGTGGTCAACGACGACAGGAAGATCACCGCCGCGATGATGCGCAGGTACGGTGACGAGAACACCGCAGCCGCGCTCTCGCGTAGATCGCGCGGAGCATCGGCAGAGCACTCGTGCTCAACTTCGGCGGTGATCGCCGGCGCCGATCTCCAGGCGACGATTACCAGCGCGCCGCAAGCGGCAAACGGGACGGCCATGCACAGCAGGAGATTCTCGGTGCCAACGCGGCGGACGACACTGGTGGTGAGTACTCCGGCCGTGATGCAACCAAACGTGGCGCCGGCCCCGACGATTCCGAACACGCGCCGCGCTTCGCGCGAAGTCAAGATGTAATTCGCGAGCGTCCACACCTGCGCGGGTGCAAGCACTGCCAGGATCCCCACCCAGACGTACAACAAGGGATAGGTCCAAGCAGGGTCATACGACCGCGCCAACGACCAGATGGTCGCGCAGCTTGCACTGAAGAACACCATGCTCGCGACCAGCACGTCCCGCAGATACACGTGGCGGCTGATGCGGACATACACACCCACGACTACGGCAACAAGCAGCGCGACCGATAGGTCTGCCCAAGGAAGCAGGCGCGCGTCGAACCGCGACAGGAACAGCGCGTCGCGTGCCACCTTGCCCAGCACGGAACTGGTAATGACAAGGAACATGCACGCGAACAGGACCGACACGCGACCGACATTGTCGTGGGATAGACCCAGAACACTTTCCAGCCAGTCATGCTTGCGTGTTGCCATCGCGATCCGTCAGCGCGGCCGTGCCGACGCCGGCGCAAGATCGAACAATACAGCCGCTTCTCCACGCTCGGCGATCAGCCGCTGGAAATGTCGGACAACCCTGTCGCGCCGGTGCAGCACGGCACGTATCTGTGCCGTGCGAAGCATGCCTTGCGTGCGTTCCCGCAGGTCCTCTTCCTTCAGCCGCTGCAGCCGGACCAGGACCGTGCGTTCGCAACCGACCAATGATTTTTCATCCACATCTTCGCGCAGGCGAAACGTGCGCGTGTGATCGATGAACCACAACTTCCAATCCGCCGGCGTGACGAGCAAGTTTCCCTGGTTGCGATCGGTGTTGGAGAGGAGCGCGTCGAAAACGTGCAAAAGGTCCACTTGCCGGTTCCAAGCGGTCCGGTCGGGCGGAACGAGCTTCTGCTGGACGCGCTTGTCTTCGCTCACGGCATTCTCGATCCATATCTGCACGCTCCCGTTAGTACCGCGGATGTTGCGAAGCACGGCTGGCGGAACGTTGTCGATACCAACCATGAGCGCCAGTTGGTAA
>JBAIYN010000149.1:0-4975 GCA_037915775.1 Burkholderiales bacterium
CCGGCGCATGACGCGCCGATTCCATACCTGCAGCGCACGCGCGACTACTACCGGGCGCTCGGCTACGGTGAGCCGTACGAGTGGGCGCATTACGTCGAGGTGCCTTTCCGGCCGCTCCACAAACCGCTATCCGCGTGCCGGATCGCGCTGATCACCACCGCGGCGCCGTATCAACCGGGCAAGGGCGATCAGGGCCCGCGAGCGCCGTACAACGCCGGGGCCAAGTTCTATGCGGTCTACTCGGGCGACACCGCGCGGGATCACGACCTGCGCATTGTGCACCTGGCGATCGATCGCCGGCACACGACGGCAGAGGACCCCGCGACTTACTTTCCGCTCGCCGCGCTGCGCGCGGCGGCCGCGTCGGGCCGCATCGGCCCGCTGGCGCCGCGTTTTCACGGGGTGCCGACCAATCGCAGCCACCGGACAACGCTCGAGGTCGATTGTCCGGAGGTCGTCGCGCGCTGCCGTGCCGATGCGGTCGATGCGGCGATCCTGGTCGCGAACTGCCCGGTCTGCCACCAGACCGTGAGCTTGGCCGCGCGCATGCTGGAGGAGTGCGGCATCGCCACCGTCGTGATGGGCTGCGCGAAGGACATCGTTGAATACGTCGGCGTGCCGCGCTTTCTGTTCTCCGATTTCCCGCTCGGCAATGCGGCGGGACGGCCGAACGACGCCGCGTCACAGGCGTTGACGCTCGAACTCGCGCTGCGCCTTCTCGAAGTGGCTCCGGCAGCGAGGACGACCGTGCAATCGCCGCTGCGGTGGAGCGCGAGCGCGGACTGGAAGCTCGACTACTGCAACGTCGAAAGGCTGTCGTCCGACGAGATTGCCTGCTTGCGTGCGGAATTCGACCGCGGCAAGAACGAAGCCCGGCGATTGCGCGAAGGAACCGGAAGCGCTGCGAGTCGTGCACGTGACGACATCGCATGACGGCGGGATTCGAGTGGATCACGGCGGCCGCGTAACGCGATTCCGCGTCGGCCGCCGGATTCGCGCGAAGATGGCACGCAGCTTCATCCTCGGGTAACGAAGAGCAGGCAGACTTCGCCTGTCATCGCGTTCCTCGCGCACCGACGCAGCAGGGAACGACGCGCTCACCGACGCCGTCGTCTGCTCGGCGCGTCGCGCTGACATCCTCGACGAACCTCAACCGTGGAGAGTTCCCGATGAAAGTTCAGGTAGTGGCAGTCACCAACCGTCTCGGCCTGCATGCGCGCGCCTGCGCGAAGATTGTCCAGGTAGCCTCGCGCTTCCGTTCGAACGTGTCTCTGATGGCGAAAGGGCGCCGCGCGAGCGCACGCAGCCTCGTTGCGGTGATGCTTTTGTCGGCATCGGTCGGCACCATGGTGCGGGTGGAAGTGGACGGTCCGGACGAGGCGCGCGCAATGCGCGCAATCGCCGCGCTTTTCCACCACGGTTTCGGCGAGCGCGCGTAGCGGCTCGAAGGCGCGGTTCGAACAGCTGGCGCGGCTGCCTGCCGACGCCGCCACTCACGCATGTAGGCATGTGCGTACGTGTGGGTCCTACGTACGCCGTCCGCATCATTTTCGTTGCCTGACGCCTCGGTGAGACTTCATGGTGGAGGGAGGCGTTCGCACGACGGCCCCATGCCGCGTGTGCCGTCTCGACCATGACTCCGACTGATATCGAAGCGATCAACCGGGCCGCCGAGTGGATCGCCGACTCCGACGCCCTGGTGATCACGGCCGGCGCAGGCATGAACGCCGCTGCGGCACATCCCGATTTTCGCGGCTCGGAGCGCTTTTGGCGCGCATATCCGTTGCTGGAGCAGAGCGGCGTCGAATCCGGAGACATCGCGTCGCCGTCGACGTTCAAGGTGGATCCCCGGCGTGCCTGGGGCTTTTACGGCCACCGCCTGAACCTGTATCGCCGCACGGTGCCGCACGAAGGCTACGAAATCCTGCGCCGCTGGGCGGACGCCAAGGCATACGGCGCGTTCGTGTTCGCGAGCAACGTGGACGGTCAATTCCAGAAGGCCGGTTTTGCCGACGATCACGTGTGCGAAGCGCACGGGTCGATTCATCAACTGCAATGTCTGGACGCCTGCAGCGATCACATCTGGGCCGGCGATGGCCTCGAGCCTGTGGTCGACGACACGCAGTGCCGGCTCGTTTCGGACCTGCCGCACTGCCGGCATTGCGGATCGGTCGCGCGGCCCAACGTGCTGATGTTCACGGACTACGACTGGCTGTCGGGGCGCGCGGAAATGCAGCTGGCGAGGCTCAACAAATGGGCCTCGCTCGTGCAGCGGGCGGTGGTGATCGAGATCGGCGCCGGAACGTCATTCCCGACCGTACGGCGCTTCACGGAGAATTTCGGCGTCCGCTACGTCCGCATCAACACAGTGGAGGCCGATGCGCGCGGCCGCGGGATCGGACTGCGGGGCGGCACGCTCGAAAGGCTTCGGCAGATTTCGAACGTTCTCGACGCCGCCGGCAGATCGGCGGTTCGCCCTGCCGGCCATGCCAGCAGCAGGGCGCTCATCACTGCGTAAGCGGCCCGCGCGCCTCGCCGGCGACGACCTCAACCCTGCTCGAGGGCAGTGGCCATCGTCTGCCGCGTCGCCGGGCGCGTGGTGATCGCGCGCCAGTCCAGCAGCAGGTTCGGCAGGAAAGCCGCGAGCGCGATGACCGACCAGACCACCATCTCGACTCCGACAACGCCCATCTTCATGATCGGCGGGATCGGAATGAGCAGGCGCGCGACGGTGAAGACCATCGCGAAGAAGTAGCTCCTGATCATCCAGCGCCGATGCTGCACGATGTTGCCGTGGCGCACGCAGTACAGCGCGATTGCCGTGGTCAGCATCCAGCCGAACGCCTGGACTCCGGACGCCGCGACGAGAGAGGGAGTATCGATCTTCATCGCCAGCGGCATCGCGACCGGTGCCGCCACGAACACGCTGACCACGTATACATAGCCGAGGACGCGATGCACGCGGAGGTAGCGCGCACGCAGTCGGTTTGAAAGCTGGAACGCGCCGAGCAGCATCGCCAGTGCGCCGAACACGCCGTGGATGACGAGGTAGCCCAGGGCGGGGGCGTAGTGCTGCGCCGTCGGGGAGGCCGGGTCGAAGAATCCCCGGTTCTTCATGTAGGTGACAAAGACCGTCAGCGCGCCAAAGACAAGGAAGAAGACGAGCTTGGCCTGCGACCTGGGGCGATAGACGGGCGTGGCGGCAGCGGACATGGGTCACCTCCTGCAGAAGTCGGGCGCCGGTGCAAACGAGCGGAGCGGCGGCTGGGACGCCGCGCATCGGGGTGACTCGACTTGCCGGCAAGGCCCGAGTCGGGTCCGGACACGACCGCGGACCGCTTCGACGAAGCCGGGACCGCGGGCTGCGCCCAGGATCGTGTCGCGATATTTCAGTGTACATTCGTGTATCACCATAAGACTCTATGCGCGAACTTCGATGCGTGTCAAGCATCCAGTGAACACCCGTGTAAAACGTAAACGTCCGTACCGCCTGCAGCAGCGGGCGCGATTGCAGCAGCAGACGCGGCAGCGCATCGTCGACGCCGCGGTCAGACTGCACACGACCGTGGGTCCGGCGCAGACGACAATCAAAGGCGTTGCGGAAGCCGCGGGCGTGGAGCGCCTGACGGTGTACCGCCACTTCCCGGGCGTCGACTCGCTGTTCCGCGCCTGCACGGCTCGCAGCCGCGAGTTGTGGCCGCCGCCGGAAGTTGCGCAGTGGGCCGCCATCGGGGACCCCGAAGCGCGGCTCCGGACTGCGCTGATGCAGATGTACGCGCACTACGAGAGCCGGGGGGACGGCCTGGCGGTCATCCTGCGCGACTCACAGGCCCTGCCGGCCTGGTTGCGGGAGGCGCTGCGCGTGCAGCGGCAACAGATGATCGACGTGCTGATGCGCGGGTGGCCACGGCGCGGGACGCGCTTGCGGCGCGCAACCTTGGCGCACGCGCTGCACTTCCACACGTATCGAACGCTGGTGCAGGAGCAGGGACTGAAGATTTCGGATGCGGTGCGGCTGATGATCGCGCTCGCCCGGTTCAGCGCCCGATAGCCCGCCAGTCGCGCCGGCTTGTACGTAAGTTTGCGTACCGATGTGGGCAGCGACGCGACGCAATTCGACGTTCGCACTCCCGCGCTCTCGGTCGCAGTCTTTGCTGGCCGAACGCGATGCAGGGAGGAGTTCGCTCGCGGCAAGGCGGTGCCGATGCCTCCCGCATGTGGGACGCGAGAGGCGCAAGACGGGCGACGCGGTACTTTCCTTTCCCCGCGTTGCGTGTTTAGACTCGATTCGCAAGTTGCCGATAGAGCACGGTCACATTCCGCCAAGGAGCGATTCATGATGATGCTGCGTGTGGTTTGCTTTCTTTCCGCGTTCATGTGCGTCGCCGCGCACGCGCAGAAGTGCGCCGGTGGCATGGATGCCAATGGAAATCAGTGCGTGGATTCGACGACGGCTGCCGTCGCCGCACCGGCGACTTCGTCAGCAGTGTCGGGGGCCGAATTGCAGAGACAGATCGACGAGATTCGAGGCGCGCTGCCGAAGACCACGATCTCGATGCGCGAGGTCGGCGATCGCTTTCAGGACATCTACTTTGCTGCGAAGGGTGGCAACTGGGCTCTTGCCGAGTACATCGCGAAATATCTGAATCGCGCGCTCGAACCGGGCAACGCCAAGGCGCCCGCCGAGGCAAAGGCATGGTCGGCCTTTTACAACGGCGCCTGGCAGAAGGTCGGTTTCGCTATCTTCGCGAAGGACTTCAAGGCGTTCGACAAGGCCTACATGGCGACCTTGGGCGACTGCAACGGCTGCCACCGGTCGACGGGCTACGGGTTTATCGAGGTCGTGCACCTGAAATCGCCGGTGGACCTGGGCGTCAATTACAAGAGGGCATCGAATCCAAACGCCGTGCCTCAGTGACGGGTGCGCGACCCATCGGCCCTGCAGCTTCGGCCGGCTCGGCGACCGGCCTCGCGC
>JBAIYN010000367.1:0-1820 GCA_037915775.1 Burkholderiales bacterium
TCGGCCGTCCAATGCGCAAGTTGGTCGCTTGCACTTCGGTCGCCTGAACCGATAACGCGCAGCCGCACCCGTTTCATCCGCAACGCTGCCGCCGTTCGGCGCAATCGACGCGTAACCGCGGGCCGCGACAGTGCAGCCAGCGATCGGCACCACGCAACGGCGCGTGCCGATCGCTCAAGACACTCACTGCATGAAAGGAACGAACATGAAGCGCACAGTTCTTCTCGCGGCCCTGCTGGCGGCCGCGCCCGCGTTTGCCGGCGAAGGCGACGTCGACATCGTGCCGAATGGATACGTGTCGCAGGTGATGCAAGCGGCCCAGGCCGATCGGCGCGCGCCGGCGGCGGCCGCCACGAAGACGCGCGCGCAGGTCGCCGCGGAGACGCGCGAGGCGATCCGCCTCGGCCTGCTCGCGCACGGCGAGGCCGGCCCGGTCGAGATCACGCAGGAGCAGGCGAGTCTGATCCGGCGCGCAGGACTGCGCGCGCTGGCGCACGAAGCCGGCCGCTGAACGCCGCCGGCGCGCGGACGCGGGTGCGCAGCCACCGTGGTGGCCACACCCGGATTGCCGCGCCGCGTGCTTGGACTCGGCGCGCAGGGGCAACCACTGACCTGACGGAGGGCCGCATGCGCCCGATCCTCCGCATCGCCGCGCTGAGCCTGGCCGCGGCACCACTCTTCGCGCACGCCGCGGGTCCTGATGCGCGCGGCAGCGATCGTGTTGCGTTCGCCCCCGATGCGCTGTTCGCGCAGATTGGGCGCGCGTCCGAGACAACGGCGATGACCGCCGGATTGCAGTGGAACTGGAACCTCGCATGGCGCCTGGGCGCGCGCGCGCTGGTCACGGGCCACGGCGAATTCTCGGTCGGTCATTGGCGCGCCGATCGGCGCGGCGGCCACGCGATCGTCACCCAGATCGGCTTCACGCCGACGCTGCGCTGCTGGCTCGACGGAACGACGGCCGGCTGGTTCGTCGAAGGCGCGGTCGGCGCCAACGCGCTGACGCCGCTGTACCGCACGCGCGAAAAGCGCTTCTCGACCGCATTCAACTTCGGCGACCACATCGCGCTCGGCTGCCGGATGCCCGAGGGTCGCCCTTGGGAATGGCTGCTGCGCCTGCAGCACTTCTCCAACGCCGGCATCGAGCATCCGAACCCGGGCGAGAACTCCGTGCAGTTGCGCGTGGTGATGCCGCTGGATCCGCCCGACGGTTGAGCCGCCAGCGCCTCACCGCTGCGCGAGCGGTTCCGCCGCCGGACCGCGGCACCGGCGCCATGTTTCATTTGCAGTATCGACGCTGCGCGCTGCAATCGACGCGTAACGCGTGGCGCGCAAAGTGACGCTGTGCCGGCGATGCCTGGCAGCAAGCTTCGAAGTCTCCTCCCCCGCGCCACCCCCCGGCGCGTTCGCCCCGCCGATCGGCTCTGCCACGGCGGGGCTTCTTCTTTCCAGCTCCGGCGGGAGCAACGTCATGAGCTCCTGCGATCGCGATTGGTGAGGCTGACGCCGATCAGCGTCACGATTCCGCCGACGACCATCGACGCCAGCAGCGGCTCGCCCAGAACCAGCACGGCCAGGGTCACGCCGAACACCGGCACGAGGTTCGTGAACACCGCTGCGCGTGCCGCGCCAACCGCTTTCACGGCTTCGTAGAACCAGACGAACGCGATCGCGGTGCCGAACAGACCCAGATACGCGATCGCGATGAATTCCGGCGCGCCGATGCGCTCCCAGCGCACCTGCGGCAGTTCGAATGCCGCCACCGCCGCGAGCAGCGCCAGCCCGAACGCCGACGCGTACGCGGTCGTCGCCAGCGGCGA
>JBAIYN010000232.1:0-6696 GCA_037915775.1 Burkholderiales bacterium
TCGAGGAGACGGTGTGGGCGATGCACGACATCGTCGCATCCGGGCGGGCGCTGTACTGGGGCACCAGCGAGTGGAGCGCCGAGCAGATCCGCAGCGCCTGGGACATCGCGGACCGCCGCAACCTGCACAAGCCGGTGGTCGAGCAGCCGCAGTACAACCTGTTCCATCGCAAGCGCGTCGAACAGGAGTACGCGCCGCTGATCGACGAGATCGGCCTCGGACTGACGACGTGGAGCCCGCTCGCCTCGGGCCTGCTGACCGGCAAGTACCGGCAGGGCATTCCGGCCGGCTCGCGCGGTGCGCTGGAAACCTACGCGTTCCTGCGCGAAGGGCTGACCGACAAGGCGAAGAACGAGATCGTCGGCCGGCTCGAAGGCGTCGCGCGTGATCTCGGCTGCTCGCTCGCGCAACTGGCGCTGGCGTGGTGCCTGAAGAACCGGAGCGTCAGCAGCGTGATCACCGGCGCCACGCGCGCGGAGCAGCTGCGCGAGAACATGTTGGCGCTCGACATCGCGGGCAAGCTCGATGCCGACGCGCTGGCGCGCATCGATGCCATCGTCGGCGCGCATTACGACTGATTCGAGACGGCCGACGATCGGGGCCGGCGCATGCCGCCGCTGCGCGACGTGATCATCATCGGTGCGGGTCCGGCGGGAGCCGCCACCGCGGCGCGGCTGCACCAGCTCGGCGTGCGCGACGTGCTCGTGCTGGAGCGCGCCGAGATGCCGCGCGACAAACCCTGCGGCGGCGGCCTGACCGGACGCTGCGATGCCGCGCTCGCGTCGCTCGGCCTGCGGCTGACGGTGCCGCGCGTCGCCGCGCGCCACGCGCGCATCCGCTTCGGCGCGTTCGAGCGCAGCGTCGTCTTGCCGCGTCCGGTCAACGTGGTTCGCCGCGGTGATTTCGACGCCAGCCTTGCCGAGCAGGTGCGCGCGCTCGGCGTTGAGGTGAGCAACGGCGCGCGCGTGACGCAACTCGCGGTTGCGTCCGATGCGGTGACGCTGCGGCTGGCATCGGGCGAGGCGCTGCGCGCGCGCTTGGCGATCGGCGCCGACGGCGTCGCATCGGTGGTGCGCCGGCATCTGCGCGCGGCGGCGAAGGCGGCGCCGTTGCGCCTGTTCGTGCAGGAACTCGCGGCGCGCGAACCCGGCGACGGTCTGTTGTTCGACTTCACGCCGATGCTGGCCGGTGTGCGCGGCTACGCGTGGGCGTTCCCGGTCGCGGGCGGCCGCGTCAACGTCGGCGTGCTTCATTTCCCGTCGACGCCGCGCACGCCGCGCGAACTGCTGCGCGTGCTGCACACCGGGCTCGCGCGCGACGGAATCGAATTGCCGTCGCGCGGCACGCAGGGCTGGCCGGTGTGGGGCTACGACCCGCAGGCGCCAGTGGCCGCAGCGCGCCTGCTGACCGTGGGCGACGCCGCGGGCGTCGACGCACTGACCGGCGAAGGCATTGCGGTGGCGCTGGAGCAGGCCGCGATCGCGGGTGCGGCGGCCGCACGCGCGCTCGCGCGCCGCGATTTCGGCTTTGCCGACTATCCCGCCGCGCTGCGGCGATCCGCCGTCGGCCGCGAACTCACGCTCGACCGCTGGCTCGCGCAGCGCGCGTACCAGGCCGGTCCCGGATGGCGGCGCTGGATGCGACGCCTGCTGTTCGACGCCGATTTCGCCGAGTTGTACGCGGCACGCATCGCCGGAACCGCCACGCTGTCTGCCTGCACGCGGGCGCTGTGGCGCGCCTGCGGCCGTGATCTCGTGCATGCGGGATCCCGGCGGCGCGCATTCGCGCGCGCTTGCGCGGGATACGAGGGCGGCGAGACCGGTGGCGACGCTATCCAGTGAAGCAGGCGGGGCGGCGCACCGGTCCGCAGCGGTGGCCAACATCTGCGCGAGCGCAAGGTCTTGCATCGCCGCGATTGGCAAGCGGACCCCCGCCCGCTTAACCTAGCGGACCGGCCACAAGAATCGACGCCAGCGCTGCCGGTCGGCGAGCGCTTGATGCGAAGAACGTTGGGGAGAAACGTCATGTCCGAAAACCTGCGCGACGCCGCGCTCGAATATCACCGCCATCCAACGCCCGGCAAGATCTCGGTCGTGCCGACCAAGGCGATGGTCACGCAGCGCGATCTGTCGCTCGCATACTCGCCCGGCGTGGCCGAGGCCTGCAACGAGATCGCGCGCGACCCGTCGGAGGCCTATGCGCTGACCGCGCGCGGCAACCTGGTCGCGGTCGTGACCAACGGCACCGCGGTGCTGGGCCTGGGCAACATCGGCGCGCTGGCCGGCAAGCCGGTGATGGAGGGCAAGGGCTGCCTGTTCAAGAAGTTCGCCGGCATCGACGTGTTCGACATCGAGCTCAACGAGCACGATCCCGACAAGCTGGTCGACATCATCGCCGCGCTCGAACCCACCTTCGGCGGCATCAACCTGGAGGACATCAAGGCGCCCGAGTGCTTCTACATCGAGCGCAAGCTGCGCGAGCGCATGAAGGTGCCGGTTTTCCACGACGACCAGCATGGCACCGCGATCGTCGCCGCCGCCGCGATCCTCAACGCCCTGCGTTACGTGAAGAAGGAGATCGGCAAGGCGAAGCTCGTCTGCTCGGGCGCCGGCGCGGCCGCGATCGCATGCCTCGACCTGCTGGTGAGCCTGGGCATGAAGCGCGAGAACATCTTCGCGGTCGACAGCAAGGGCGTGCTTTACCAGGGCCGTGCGGGCATGGACGAGAGCAAGCTCAAGTACGCGCGTGAAACTTCCGCGCGCACGCTGGCCGACGCGATTCCGGGCGCGGACATCTTCATGGGGCTGTCGGGTCCGGGGGTGCTGAAGCCCGAGATGGTCAAGCAGATGGCGCCGCAGCCGATCATCCTGGCGATGGCCAACCCGACCCCGGAGATCATGCCGGAGGCGGCGCTCGCAGTGCGGCCGGACGCGATCATCGGCACCGGCCGCTCCGACTACCCGAACCAGGTCAACAACGTCCTGTGCTTTCCGTTCATCTTCCGCGGCGCGCTCGATGTCGGCGCCACGACGATCAACGAGGCGATGAAGCTCGCCGCGGTGCACGCAATCGCGGATCTCACGCACGCGGAAATCCCGGACGAGGTCGCGCGTGCGTACGGCGCCGAGGGCCTTCGGTTCGGGCCCGAGTACCTGCTGCCGAAACCGTTCGACCCGCGCCTGATCGAACGCATCGCGCCCGCGGTGGCCAAGGCGGCGATGGACAGCGGCGTGGCGGCACGGCCGCTGGCGGACCTCGATGCGTACCGGGCGCGGCTGCGCCGCTTCGTCTATCACTCGGGCAGCACGATGGAGCCGGTGTTCGACCGCGCGAAGAAGGCCGCGGCCAAGCGGCTGATCCTTTGCGAGGGCGAGGAGGAGCGCGTGCTGCGCGCGGCGCAGGTCGTGGTCGACGAGGGCATTGCGCGGCCGATCCTGATCGGGCGCCCCGAAGTGATCGCGATGCGCATCGAGCGCTACGGGCTTCGGCTCGCCTCGGGACGCGATTTCGACACCGTCAACCCGCTCGACGATCCCCGCTACCGCGAGACCTGGGGCGGGTACTATGACCTGACCAAGCGCAAAGGCGTCACGCGCGCGCTGGCGCAGTCGGAGGTGCGCACGCGCTCGACGCTGATCGGTGCGATGCTGGTGCACATGGGCGAAGCCGACGCGATGCTCTGCGGCACCGTCGGCGCCTATCCGGATCACCTGAAGTACGTGCGCAACGTGATCGGGCTGAAGCCGGGCGTGAACACCTTCGCGGCGATGCAGTTGCTGATCCTGCCGAACCGGCAGTTGTTCATCTGCGACACGCACGTGAATCCGGATCCGACCGCCGAGCAGATCGCGGAGATGACGATGCTCGCCGCCGAAGAAGTGCGCAGCTTCGGCCTGGTGCCGAGCGTGGCGCTGGTGTCGCACTCGAATTTCGGCTCGTCCGACCTGCCCTGCGCGCGCAAGATGCGCGACGCGCTCGAGCTGATCCTGTCACGCAAGCCCGACTTCACCGTCGACGGCGAGATGCAGGCCGACTGCGCGCTTTCGCGCGAGGTGCTCGAAAGCATCATGCCGGACTCGGCGCTGAGCCGCGAGGCGAACCTGCTGATCATGCCCAACGTCGATGCCGCCAACATCACCTACAACGCGCTGCGCGTCACGGCGGGTGGCGGCATCACGATCGGTGCGATCCTGCTGGGCGCAGCCAGGCCGGTGCACATCATGACGCCGGCGGCGACGGTGCGCCGGATCGTCAACATGGCGGCGGTCGCGGTGGTCGACGCCGAGTCGCGCTCCGCGTGAGGGGCTGGCTCGCCGCCGCGCTTGCGTTGCTTCTCGTGCCCGCGCTCGCGGGCGCGGGCGCGGTGACGCAGGTCGAGGTGGTGAAGCAGGGCAGCATCTATGTCGTCGATGCGGTGATGACCGTGCCGGTGAGCGCGGCGGACGCATGGGCGGTTCTGGTCGATTTCGATGACATGGCGCGTTTCGTTCCCAACCTCACCGAGAGCCGGACCACCGCGCGTAACGGCAATCGGATCACGGTGCAGCAGAAGGGCGTGGCCCGCTTCGGGATCTTCAGGATTCCGTTCGAATCCGTACGCGAGATCGAACTGGTACCGCACGAGTATGTGCGCGCGCGCCAGATCTCCGGCAAGGCGCGCAGCGCGCAGTCCGAAATGCGCTTCGTCGACGACGGGGACTCGACGCGGATCGTCTACCGTGCCGAGGTCGAGCCCGGCCTCTGGCTGCCGGCATTCGTGTCACAACCCTTCATCGCGCACGAGGTGCGCGAGCAGTTCGAGGCGATTGCCCGCGAAATCATGCGGCGCAAAGGACAGGTCGTGACCGGGCATCCGGTCGAGGCCAGACAGTAGGAGAGGCCATGGCACGCCCGATCACGCGGGAAGAACTGCAGGCCGCCGTCGCCACCGAAGTCGCGCACAGCGCCTGGTATGCGATCACGCAGGCGTCGATCGACGAATTCGCCGACGCCACCCACGATCCGCAGTGGATCCACGTCGACCCGGAGCGCGCCGCGCGGGAGTCGCCGTTCCGCGACGAAGCCGGCGGCCGCCGCACCGTCGCGCACGGCTTCCTGACGCTGTCGCTGCTGTCGCACTTCCTGCAGAGCGCGCTGGAGTTCACCGGCCGCAGCGCCGGCGTCAACGTCGGCTTCAACCGCGTGCGCTGGGTGGCGCCGGTGCTGTCCGGCATGCGCGTGCGCGCCCGTTTCACTTTGGCCGCCTGCCAGGAAATCGCCGGCGGCCTGCAACTGACGTGGGACGTGACCGTCGAGCGCGAGGGCCAGGACAAGCCCGCGCTGACCGCGCAGTGGCTGACGCGCGTGCTGTACTGACCCGACGCCGTCCTGGCGGCCCCGGGGCTTCCGCGAAAGGTTCTGCCGCGGCGTGTATTGCGGCGCGCGCGGCGCCGGCGTATAGATGCGCGCGCGCCGACCGCGGAGGCTCACAATCCCGGCGGCGTCGACGACGCATCCGTCCGCGTCGCCGAATCACATTCGGGGAGGTTGGCATGAAGCAGGCGTCGCGACTCGCGGTCGCTCTTGCGTTCTCGTTCGTTGCGGTCGCCGTTTCCGCGCACGATGTTCCGGCGGCAGGCGTCGATCCCGGACGCGCGATCGATCCGGGCCTGGGCAGCCTGCACCACGCGGTTTCGACGCGCAACAAGCAGGCGCAGGCATTCTTCGACCAGGGCATGCGGCTGCTGTTCGCGTTCAACCACGAAGGCGCAGCGGCCTCCTTCGCGCACGCGGCCGAGCTCGATCCGAACCTGGCGATGGCGCACTGGGGGATCGCCTACGCGCTGGGCCCGAACTACAACTTCCCGATGTCACCGGAGGCGCACAAGGCCGCGTACGCCGAACTGCAGAAGGCGATCGCGCTGAAGGACCGGGCCGCGCCGGCGGAGCGGGACTACATCGACGCACTTGCCAGGCGCTATTCGTCGAACCCGGAGGCCGACGTCAACCCGCTGAACGTCGCCTACAAGGACGCAATGGCCGCGCTCGCGCGCCGCTACCCGAACGATGTGGACGCCCAGGTGCTGTACGCGGAAAGCCTGATGGACCTGCGGCCGTGGAAGCTGTGGCAGCCCGACGGCACTCCCGCGGAAGGGGCGTTCGAGATCATCGCGGTGCTCGAGCGCGCGCTGCAAATGGATCCGAATCACCTCGGCGCGAATCACTACTACGTCCATGCGCTCGAAATGTCGCCGACGCCGGGCAAGGCGCTGCCATCCGCGCATCGCCTGGAAACGCTGGCGCCTTCGGCCGGGCACCTTGTGCACATGCCGGCGCACACCTACATCCGCACCGGCGACTACGTCGCGGCGGCGCGCGCGAACGAGATCGCCGCGCGCGCCGACGAACGCCTGCGCGCCGCCGGCGTGCACTCGCTGTACACGGTCGGCTATTACGGACACAACCTGCACTTCCTCGCGGTGAGCGACGGGCTGGCGGGCAACGCGAAGAAGTCGATCGTCGCCGCGCGCAAGCTCGCTGCTCTGGTGAAGCCGCAGCTGAAGGATGTCCCGTTCGTCGACGTTTTCTATGCGACGCCGACGCAGATCCTCGTGCTGTTCGATCGCTGGGACGACGTGCTGGCGCTGCAGGAGCCGCCGTTCGAGGCGCCTTTCAGCGGCGCGATGTATCACTTCGCCCGGGCGCTGGCATTCGCCG
>JBAIYN010000209.1:0-3512 GCA_037915775.1 Burkholderiales bacterium
AAGTACGGCTACCGGATCCCGGCGCCGGTGTCAGTCGCCGCTACGCAGCCAATCGCGGCGGGCTGCGTCGCATAGCGCCTGGAGCGGCCGCGCATGCCGAATTGGCAGCGGCCGACGCAGAGGACACCACGGTCCCGAACGCGGACGGCGATCATCACTCGCCGTCATAAGGACCGGATCAACGCGTCTGAGCCGCGACGCAGCGCGGCCCTAAGCTGACGCGCTGCTCGAGTCAGCGCTCCACACAGTCCATCCACGCAAGAGGAAACGCGAGATGCGCCTTGAAACCCTGGCCGTCCACGGCGGCTACGCTCCCGACCCGACCACCAAAGCAGTGGCGGTGCCGATCTACCAGACCACGTCGTACGCGTTCGACAACGCGCAGCACGGCGCGGACCTGTTCGACCTGAAGGTTCAGGGCAACATCTACACGCGGATCATGAACCCGACCACCGACGTGCTGGAAAAGCGCGTCGCGGCGCTCGAAGGCGGCATCGCCGCTCTCGTGCTGGCGAGCGGCATGGCATCGATCACGTACGCGATCCAGACCATCGCCGAGACCGGGGACAACATCCTCTCCGCGAGCCAGCTGTATGGCGGCAGCTACAACCTGTTTGCGCATACGTTTCCGCAACAGGGCATTGAAACCCGCTTCTTCGATGTCCACGACATCGATGCGATCGAGCGACTGGCGGACGCGCGCACCAAGGCGGTCTTCGTCGAATCGATCGGCAATCCGTCGGGCCAGGTGGCCGACATCGAGCGGCTGGCGAGCGCCGCGCACGCAGCGGGCGTGCCGCTGATCGTCGACAACACGGTGGCCACGCCCTACCTGCTGCGGCCGTTCGAATACGGTGCCGACGTCGTCGTGCATTCGCTAACCAAGTACCTCGGCGGCCACGGCAACAGCATCGGCGGCGCGATCGTCGACAGCGGCAGGTTTCCATGGGCCGAGCGCAGGCAGCGCTTCGCCCGTCTGAACCAGCCCGATCCGTCGTATCACGGCGTCGTCTACACGGAAGCGCTCGGTGCGGCCGCGTTCATCGGCCGCGCGCGCGTGGTGCCGCTGCGCAACACCGGCGCGGCGATCTCGCCGTTCAACGCATTCCTCGTGCTGCAGGGAATCGAGACGCTCGCGCTGCGGATGGACCGCATCAACGACAACGCCGCCGCCGTCGCTCAGTACCTGGAGCGGCAACAGGCGGTCAAGTGGGTGCGCTACGCGGGCCTGCCGGCGCACCCCGACCACGCGCTCGCGAAGAAGTACGTGAACGGACGCGCGTCCGGGGTGCTGTCATTCGGCATCGCCGGCGGCCGCGCGGCGGGCGAACGCTTCCTCGATGCGCTGAAGCTGTTCACGCGGCTGGTCAACATCGGCGACGCCAAGTCGCTCGCCACGCATCCCGCGTCGACCACGCACCGGCAGCTCGCGGGCGCGGAACTCGCGCGCGCCGGCGTGAGCGAAGACATGGTGCGGCTGTCGATCGGCATCGAGCACGTCGACGACCTGCTCGCCGACCTCGAGCAGGCGCTGCGCGCGTCGCAGATCCGCGCGGCGGCGTGACGGGGCCGCACACCGACGGCCGCGACACCGCGTTGGCGTCCGCGGCGAAAGCGTGGAATGCGTGCCCCGTCCGTCAGCGCGTGTTGATCACGAACGCCCGCGTCGAATATTGCCGCCCACCCGGCGTCGACTCGTCCGTGCACCCTTGCATGTAGAAGACATATCCCGTAGTCGCCAGATAGCCCGGCTTGCTGTTCAACGACATGAACGTCGGGTACCAGCCATTGAAGTTGCGGAAACACCCGCCGCCCGCAAAGACGCTCCACGAGCCGATGATCTCGCGCGGCGCGCTCCACTGCTCCTGATGCGAGAGATCGAACTGGTGCGCGTCGATCGTCGCGTAGAACCACGCCGCGCCGTACTGCGTTGCACTGTCTCCCGGATAAGCCGTCTCGGTGCGCGGGTCGGTCGGCGACGAGCAGACGAACGTCAGCAGATACTGCTGCGTCTCGACGACGTAGCTGATCGACGCCATCACGCGAGACTGATCGGGTGCCAGGCAGTTCTGGTAGTGGGGCAGGTCCGAGACCAGGGTCGGGAAGATCGGCGATTCCTGTCCGCCGCCGTCGCTCGGCAACCCAGGCTCGGAGAATGACTGGCCGTACCACTTGGTGAACTTGAGTGCCGCAGCGCCGCCGTTCAGCTTCGCGCGCGCAATTGCGAGGTCCGACACCGACTGCGAGTTCGCCTGCAGCGGCGAGTTGTCCGCGAATTGTCCGGGCAAGTAGCTGTGGACGACGTATAGATAGCGGTCGGGGCTGAGGCTCACGTCGTCGACGAATGCGGACGGCTCGGAGTCGCCGACGTTCAACTGCAGGCCTCGGTCGGTCTGCACGGTCGAATCGGCCATCGCCCGCGCAATGGTCACGACCGGGCCGAGCACCGCGTAGCGACCGTAGCTGTCGGGCGGCGTTGCACCGCAGTCGTTTCCGACGCACACGTTTGCGCCGGACGCACCGAGCGGCGCGTTCGGCCCGTAGCTCGGGTTCTGGCCCGGCAAGGGGTAGAAATCGAATGGCGGGCTGGCCCGGTAAGTCGGCCAGCTGTGCGCGTAGTCGTTCGATGTCGCGATGGCGATCGACGTGTAGAAGTCGTTTCCGAGGTTCGAATCGCCCGTCTTGCCGACGCAGCGGTTTGTCCCCTCGTAGACGGTGAGCAGGTTGCCTGGCCCCACACCGGCCGTTTCCGTCGGATCGATGACCACGGACCCTGGATCGGCGTAATTCAGGTCGAACGTCGAATCCTGCTGCGCGAAATTTCCCGCGCCGACCTTTTGACACGCGGAGTGATCCATCGGCGACAGGAGGATTTGCCCATTTTGCGAACCGACCGGATTCGTCGGAACGTACCTCCCGAAGTCGGGCGCGAAATCGAGCGTCCACTGCCCGTTGACGCTCGGCCCCGATCCTCCCGTCAGCACGACCATGCCGCTGGCGGACGGGTTCAGGTTGGTCCGGCTTGCGACGAAGACAAGGTAGTCGTCGTGGCCGGGCAAGGTTCCCGGCGGAAACACCGTCGAGTGCTCGTCGGAGAGCGTCGTCAGTCCACCGTAGGGGCCGTTGACGGGATCGGCAAGCGGGCCGTTGATCGCATAGCCGCTCGGCGCGAGAACCGGCAATGCGGTATCACCGGTACCCGGCGGGCAGCTCTGGCTTGCGCCCGATGCGCCGGCGCTGCATACGCTGATCGATGTGATCGCATGCGGCGACGCCTGGGCGTCGACGCCATCCATATAAACGAGCGCCGCAATGCACAGCATGACGGCGACACTGCCAGTCGATCTGCCCGTCGGCATGACTCGCCTCCCGCGTCATCCTTGCCAGGGGGCGGCCAACTTAAGTCGACGCCGACGCTCGAGCTAGCTTCCTTACAGTTTCTTGCCACGATTGCAGCGGCGTCATGCTGACTTACGTGGATCTGCTTATCAGCGCACTTGGCCGAGCGCCTG
>JBAIYN010000075.1:0-1842 GCA_037915775.1 Burkholderiales bacterium
GCGCGCGGCTTCTCCGGCGACAAGGAGCAGCTCGTGCCGCTGATCAAGGGCGCCCTGAATCACCGCGGCCCCGCGCTGATCGACGTGATCAGCCCGTGCGTGGCGTTCAACAATCATGCCGGCAGCACGCGCAGCTACGACTACGTCCGCGCACACAATGACGCGGTCAACCGCCTCGATTTCATGCCTCGCCGCGACACGATCACGGCGAGCTACGACGCCGGCGCAGTGATCGAGATCACACAGCACGACGGCAGCGTGCTGCGGCTGCGCAAGCTGGACGACGACTACGACCCCGCCGATCCGCTTGCGGCGATCAGCCACATCCACCGGCACCACGCACATGGCGAAATCGTCACCGGACTGCTGTATGTCGACACCGAGGCGCACGACCTGCACGAACACCTGAACACGGTGGCCACACCGCTGAACCGGCTCGGCGAAGCGGAGCTTTGCCCCGGCACCGCGGCACTCGAGACGCTGAACGCCGAGCTCACCTGAACGACCCGTCGCATCGGGGCGTCGACGCCGGACTGCATCCGGCGTTGCTTGCCACAGATCAATACGTGAAGTGCTGCGGCGCATGAAGCTGCGCGGTGGATGAGGCAGGTCGCCTCATCGCCACGCGCCAATGCACGCGCTGCGTGGACAACGATGCGCACAGGAGACCAAGATGGCGCAGGCGAACACGGGATCGGCGTTTCCCATCGTCGCGCGCGAGGATTTTTCGGACGTCACCTACCTGCTCGAGGTGGTGCACCCGATGCTCGCCAGGGCCGCGAAGCCAGGCCAGTTCGTGATCGTGATGGAGCATGAGCACGGCGAACGCATACCCCTGACGATCGCGGATTTCGATCGCGGCAAAGGCACGATCACCCTGGTGATCCAGGCCGTCGGCAAGACGACACGCGAGATGCAGCAGAACTGCCGCGTCGGCACGACCCTGTACGCCGTGGTCGGGCCGATGGGGATTCCAAGTCACATCGGCGCGGCGAAGAAGGTCGTGTGCGTCGGCGGCGGGCTCGGCGTCGCGCCCGTGTATCCGCAGGCACGCGCGTACAAGGAAGCCGGCGCGTATGTGATCGGCGTGATCGGTTTCCGCAATCGCGACCTGATCTTCTGGGAGGACAAGTTCCGCGCCGTGTGCGACGAACTGCTCGTCTGCACCGACGACGGCTCGGCCGGCATCAAGGGGCTCGTCACCGAAGGCATCAAGCAGGCGATCGCCAGTCACAACGACATCGACGAAGTGGTCGCAATCGGCCCGCCGATCATGATGAAGGGCTGCTCCGAGACCACGCGGCCGCACAAGATCAAGACGATGGTGAGCCTGAACCCCGTGATGGTCGACGGCACCGGCATGTGCGGCGGATGCCGCGTGAAGATCGGCGAGCAGGTCAAGTTCGCCTGCGTCGACGGTCCCGATTTCGACGGGCATCAGGTGGACTTCGACGATCTGATGGCGCGCCTGGGGCGGTACAAGCGCGCCGAACAGGAAGCCCTGCTCAAATGGCAGGAAGGCTGCCGCCTGCACGAAATCGCCGAGCCCGAGCCGGAAGCGGCTGCGCTCGATCGACCCTCGACGGATGGCTGACATGGCAGCGAAGAAGAAAACGATTCGCACGATCCCGCAGGAACGCACGCCGATGCCGGAGCAGGCTCCGCGCGAGCGTGCGATGAATTTCCAGGAAGTCGCGTGCGGCTACAGCATCGCCGATGCGCAGCGCGAAGCCGAGCGCTGCCTGCAGGGCCCGGACGAGCCGTGCGTGCGCGGCTGCCCGGTCGGAATCGACATCCCGAAGTTCATCCAGAAGATCGCCGACAAGCACTACCACGGCGCGT
>JBAIYN010000671.1:0-1924 GCA_037915775.1 Burkholderiales bacterium
CGTGTTTCCGGTGGAGATCAACGCCAACCGGCTGCAACTCGATGGCCGCACGATCGTCGTGGCCGCGATCCGCGACATCACCGAGCGCAAGCGGGCCGAGGAGGCGTTGCGCGCCAGCGAGGAGCAGTACCGCACCATCTTCAATGCCTCGGCGGACGCGCTGGTACTGTGGGACTCGCAGTTGCGTCGCGTCGATGTGAATCGCGCGTACGAGCGGATCTATGGCTGGACGCGCGACGAAGTGATCGGTCGCGGCTACGAGCAGCGCAACCTGTCGCCCGACTATGCGGACCGTCGGCTCGACATGGTGCGCCGGGCGCTGGCCGGCGAGATGTCGCATGTCGAGTTCGAGTCGCTGCGCAAGGAAGGCGAACCCTTCCTCTCCGAGATCCACGTGATACCGATCCAGTATCGGGGCGAGCCGCACGCGCTGGCGATCATCCGCGACATCACCGAGCGGCGCCGGGCCGAGGAGCAACGCCGCCAGCTCGAAGCACAGTTGCGCCAGGCGCAGAAGATGGAGGCGATCGGCCAGCTGACCGGCGGCGTCGCCCACGACTTCAACAACATCCTCGCCAGCGTGATGGGGTACCTGGTGCTGGCCGAGGAGCGCGCCAGCGACGGCGGCGACGACAAGTCGGTGCACTACCTCGGCGAGGCGCAGGCTTCGTGCCGGCGGGCGCGCGACCTGATCCAGCAGATGCTGACGTTCTCGCGCGGCGGACGCGGCGAACCGCGCGCGGTCTCGCTGGCGGCGCTGGTGCGCGAGGCGATGCCGATGCTGCGCTCGATGCTGCCGTCGACGCTGGCAGTCGAAGTTGCCTGCCATGAAGACGCCCCGGCGGTCTGGGTCGACGAGGTGCAGGCGAACCAGGTGCTGCTGAATCTCGCGATCAACGCGCGCGACGCGATGAGCGGCAGCGGGGCGCTGCGGATCGGGGTTGCCGCCCGCGCACTGCCGCCGGATACGATCTGCACCAGTTGCCGCCATTCGTTCGGAGGTCCGCACGTCGAACTGACCGTGGCCGATTCCGGCGCCGGCATCGAACCCGGGCTGCTCGAGCGCATCTTCGATCCCTTCTTCACCACCAAGGAGCCGGGCAAGGGCACCGGGATGGGACTGTCGACGGTGCACGGCATCGTGCACGAGCATCACGGCCACGTGCTGGTCGATTCGACGCCCGGCGCAGGGACTCGTTTCCGCGTGCTGTGGCCGGCGCACCGCGCAGCCGCGACGACGCCGGCGCCGGTGGTGGCCAGGCGCGCACCGCGCGCCCGATTGGCCGGCCGCGTGCTGCTGGTGGACGACGAACGCGGCGTGCTGGAGCCGATGCGCGAACTGCTCGTCGGCTGGGGCCTGACGGTGACCACGGCGTCCTCCGCCACCGATGCGTTGGCAGCATATCGACGCGATCCGCGCGCGTTCGATGTTGTCGTCACTGATCATGCGATGCCGGCGATGACCGGCGTCGAACTTGCCGGCCAGCTGCGAGCCCTGAACACCAGCCTGCGCTGGCTGCTGTGCACCGGGTACGCGGATGACGCCACAGCGGCGCGCGCGCAGGCGCAAGGCGTCTGCGCCGTTCTGCGCAAACCGGTCGAACCTTCGGCGCTGCGGTCGGCGCTCGAGGCCTGTCTGTCCTCTGCGGCCTGACACGGCCGACACGTCGGTTACCTGCCCGAAACAACCGGCAACACGCGGAGGTCAAGCCGACATCGGCTGATTACCGCGGTTTCCTACCTTGTGCGCATTCGACAACGCGCGCTCGGAGGTGGGAAATGCAGACGAATCAGGATCGACACAGCCGGCACTGGCCGCTGGTGGCCGCTGCGGCGCTGCTGCTGGCGATCAGCACGGGCACGCGGACATCGATGGGACTGTTCGCCGGTCCACTGAACACGGCAACCGCGCTCGGCGCCGCGA
>JBAIYN010000147.1:0-3496 GCA_037915775.1 Burkholderiales bacterium
CCGTGATGCTCCTCGAAGCGCGACTTCAGGCCCTTCAGGATCTCGATCGTCTGCGGCACGGTGGGCTCGATCACGTCGATCTTCTGGAAGCGGCGCGACAGCGCGTGATCCTTTTCGAAGATGCCGCGGTATTCGTTGTAGGTCGTCGCCCCGATGCACTTCAGCTGCCCGGTCGCCAGTGCCGGCTTCAACAAGTTCGACGCATCCAGCGTGCCTCCCGACGCCGAGCCGGCGCCGATCAGGGTGTGGATTTCGTCGATGAACAGGATCGCGTTCGAATTCGACTTGAGCTGCTTGAGCACCCCCTTCAGGCGCTGTTCGAAATCGCCGCGGTATTTGGTACCGGCAAGCAGCGCGCCCATGTCGAGCGAATAGACGCTCGCCTTTTCCAGGATCTCCGGCACGTCGCCTTTGACGACGCGCCACGCGAGACCCTCGGCGATTGCCGTCTTGCCGACGCCGGCTTCGCCCACCAGCAGCGGGTTGTTCTTGCGACGGCGGCACAGCACCTGAATCACGCGCTCGACCTCGAGCTCGCGCCCGATCAGCGGATCGATCTTGCCGTCCTTGGCGAGCTGGTTCAGGTTGATCGTGTACTGCTCGAGCGGAGAAGCCTGTTCCCGCCCCTGCTCCTGCTCCTGGGCTTCCTCGCCGGGTTGCTGCTTCGCCTTGTCGTCGGCCTGCGGCGACTTGGTGATGCCGTGCGAGATGAAGTTGACGACATCCAGCCGTGTGACGCCCTGCTGGTGCAGGTAGTACACCGCGTGCGAATCCTTCTCGCCGAAGATCGCCACCAGCACATTGGCACCGGTGACTTCCTTCTAGCCGTTGGAGGTCGACTGCACATGCATGATCGCGCGCTGGATCACGCGCTGGAAACCGAGGGTCGGCTGCGTGTCCGCCTCCGAGTTCGGCGGCAGGACCGGCGTGTTGTCGCCGATGAAATTCTGCAGGCTCTTGCGCAGATCCTCGATATTGCAGGCACACGCGCGCAGCACCTCGGCCGCCGACGGGTTGTCCAGCAGCGCCAGCAGCAAGTGCTCGACGGTGATGAATTCGTGTCGCGCCTGACGAGCCTCGACAAAGGCCATATGCAAGCTGACTTCAAGTTCCTGCGCGATCATGCTTCCTCCATCACGCACTGCAACGGATGCTGGTGCTGGCGTGCATAACTACAAACCTGCTCGACCTTGCTGGCTGCCACGTCCCGCGGATAGACGCCGCAGACGCCGCGGCCCTCGTGGTGCACTTTCAGCATGATCTGGGTCGCCTGCTCGCGCCCCTTGCCGAAGAATTTCTGCAGCACGCCGACCACAAACTCCATCGGCGTGAAATCATCGTTAAGCAACACCACCTGGAACAGGGGCGGCGGCTTTACCCGAGAAGTCTTCTTCTCGGTGACTGTACCTTCACCCAGCCGCTCGCTCATGGAACCATTCTAGGCAAGGCGCCGATCCCTTCAGACCAGAAAAGCGTACTAATCATAAGTTAACTCAGCGACTCGACTCGGTAGACCATTCAGATCAATGGTCGCTGCGTTGCGCGGGCCGCACGGTCACTCGACACTGCCTTGCTTCACAAGATGGTGTCCCCTTACGAGAATCACAAGCTCGACCGCACCCGAAGCAGCAGGATGCCGGGGCTCTGCGCCGGGCGGCCCGGCCCGGCCAGCGATGCCGATCTCGCCGCGCCGGACCTTGACGGCGGGGCCCCTTTGCCCAAAGAATGCGCGGCCGCGCCTTTCCGGTAGGGAGGGCGCGGCGCGGCAATCGAGGGGATTTACATCCCCGGCGGTGGCCACCGAGGGGGTACGGCTGCGCTCGCGGGAGTCTGCAGCGACCGGTCAAGGACGTATGAAAAGGAAGAACAGATGGCAACAGGCACGGTGAAGTGGTTCAACGACGCGAAGGGCTACGGATTCATCACCCCCGATGGGGGCGGAGAGGATCTGTTTGCCCACTTCTCGGCGATTCAGATGGGCGGTTTCAAGACCTTGAAGGAGGGTCAGAAGGTCACGTTCGAGGTCGTACAGGGACCGAAAGGCAAGCAGGCGTCGAATATCACCTCTGCCGGATAGATTTGCCCGCGCCGACAAAAAACCCCGCTCAAGCGGGGTTTTTTGTCGGCGCGAGAAACGTTGGTTCACATATTCGCGATCATGGCGTTGCCAAAACCCGAGCACGAAACCTGGGTCGCGCCCTCCATCAGACGCGCGAAGTCGTAGGTCACGGTCTTCTGCAGGATCGCCTTTTCCATCGACCGGATCACCAGGTCGGCGGCTTCGGTCCAGCCCATGTGTCGCAGCATCATCTCGGCGGACAGGATTTCGGAGCCCGGGTTCACGTAATCCTTGCCGGCGTACTTCGGCGCCGTGCCGTGGGTGGCTTCGAACATCGCCACCGAGTCGGACAGGTTGGCGCCCGGTGCGATCCCGATGCCGCCCACCTGTGCCGCCAGCGCGTCCGAGATGTAGTCCCCATTCAGGTTCATCGTGGCGATCACGTCGTACTCGGCCGGACGCAGCAGGATCTGCTGCAGGAACGCGTCGGCGATCACGTCCTTGACCACGATGTCGCCGTGACGCGCCTTGATCTTCATCCATGGCCCCCCGTCCAGCAGCTCGGCCCCGAACTCCTTCTGCGCCAGCCCGTAGCCCCACTTGGCAAATGCGCCCTCGGTGAACTTCATGATGTTGCCCTTGTGCACGAAGGTCAGGCTCTTGCGCTTGTTGTCGATCGCATACTGGATCGCCTTCCGCACCAGCCGTTCGGTGCCTTCGCGGGATACCGGCTTGATGCCGATCCCCGACGTGGCCGGAAAGCGGATCTTCTTGACGCCCATTTCCTCCTGCAGGAATTTGATCACCTTTCTGGCCTTGTCCGTCTCCGCCTCGTACTCGATCCCGGCGTAGATGTCCTCCGAGTTCTCGCGGAAGATCACCATTTCGGTCTTCTCGGGCTCCTTGACCGGGCTCGGCACCCCCTTGAAGTAACGCACCGGGCGCAGGCAGACGTAAAGGTCGAGTTCCTGCCGCAGCGCCACATTGATCGAGCGGATCCCGCCACCGACCGGAGTTGTCAGCGGGCCCTTGATCGAAACGACGTACTCGCGCAGAACCTGCAGGGTCTCGTCCGGAAGCCAGACGTCGGGGCCATAGATCCGGGTCGATTTTTCGCCGGCAAAGATCTCCATCCAGACGAACCTGCGCTTGCCGCCGTACGCCTTCGCGACCGCGGCGTCGACCACCTTGATCATCACCGGGGTGATGTCGATTCCGGTCCCGTCCCCCTCGATGTAGGGAATGATGGGCTGGTCCGGAACGGACAGCGAAAAATCCTTGTTGACGGTGATCTTCTGCCCTTCCTTGGGCACTTTGACGTGCTGGTACATGGGGTCTCCGACTGAGGAAGAATCCTGATCCGTCCGGCGGCGGCGCGCTGTCGATGCCGCGGCCGCCCATCGAGGCGAGATCTTACTCTCGCGTCCATTTCGGGCC
>JBAIYN010000029.1:0-2826 GCA_037915775.1 Burkholderiales bacterium
CAACCGCGTGGCGCTGCTCACGCACGGCAAGGTGCACAGCGCAGAACTGTCGCTGACGCCGGCCGATCTCGGCCCGGTGCGAGTGTCAATCGAAGTTCAGGGCACCGAGGCCAAGCTCGTATTCGGCGCCGCCCACGCCGCAACCCGCAGCGCGATCGAGGAAGCGCTGCCGCGGCTGCGCGAGATGCTCGACGCGCAGGGCCTGCAGCTGACCGATGCGCGCGTCGGCACGCAATCGGGGAACGGCTCGTCGCGCGATCGCGAACCGTCGCCGCGCCGCGCTGCGTCCGCGGCGATCGGATCGGTCGACTCGATCTCGGCCAGCGCGTCTCCGGCTGCCGTACCTTCGGCCGCCGTGCGCAGCATCCGGCTGATCGACGTAATCGCCTGATCTACACCCCCGCCCCTGCGGGCGCGGGGTGCCGCGAAACGGGCGGTAATGCCACGCGTATTCCACTGATCCGCGCACCTCAAGTCCTCGAATAATCTGCCGACAGGCGCCTCGTTCCGGGCGCAGCAGAAGTCAAGCGGAGTGTTCGATGGCCACGAAACAGCCGGACCCGAAGCCGGCCGACAAGCCCAGCGCGAAACCCGACGCCGCCGCACCCAGGGACGCCGCGAAGCCGGCGTCGCCAAAGAAGCGGCTGAACCGGAAACTGATCGTGATGATCGCGGCGGGAACCGCACTGCTCGCCGGCGGCGGCGGCGCGGCCGCGTACTTCATGATCGGCAAGAAGCACGAAGACGCCGAGCAGGTGGAAAAGAAGCCGGAGCACAGGAAGGCGCCGGTGTTCGTCGACCTGGAGACGTTCACCGTCAATCTGCGCGAACCCGACGAAGACCGGTTCATGCAGGTCAGGCTCGTCGCCGAACTACGGGACGAGCCGAGCGGCGAAATTCTGAAGACGATGATGCCGGCGGTCCGCAACGAGATCCTGCTTCTGCTCGGCTCGAAGCAGGCGCAGCAGGTCTCCAGCCGCGAGGGCAAGGAAGCGCTGGCGCAGGAAATCGTCGCGGCCGCAAACAAGGTGCTCGCCGGCACGTCCGCGGAGAAGTCGGTCGAGAGCGTCAACTTCACGCACCTGATCATCCAGTAGCGCGACGATCAGGAATCGCACAACCCAAGATCACGGCCCACGAGTCACGAAAGATGGCTGACCAGTTTCTGTCGCAGGACGAAGTCGACGCACTGCTGGAAGGCGTGACCGGCGATCCGCAGAAGCCGGAGAAGGAAGACGAAGGCGGCGGCGTCCGCGAATACCGGCTCGAGAGCCAGGAACGCATCGTGCGCGGCCGCATGCCGACGATGGAGATCGTCAACGAGCGCTTCGCCCGCAACCTGCGCGCCGGACTGTTCGACTTCATGCGGCGCAGCCCGGAGATCTCGGTCGGCCCGCTGCGCGTGATCAAGTACTCGGCATTCCTGCGCGACATCGCGGTGCCGACCAGCATCAACGTCGTGTCGCTCGCGCCGCTGCGCGGGGCCGGCCTGTTCATCTTCGATCCGAAGCTCGTCTTCAGCGTGATCGACAACCTCTTCGGCGGCAACGGCAAGCTGCATGCGCGCATCGAGGGGCGCGATTTCTCGCCGACCGAGCAACGCATCATCCAGCGCCTGCTGGAAGTGGCGCTCGCCGACTATGCGAAGGCCTGGGGCACGCTGTTCCGCTTCAACCTCGCATGCCAGCGCTCCGAGATGCATACGCAGTTCGCCAACATCGCGTCCCCCAGCGAGATCGTGGTCGCCACCACCTTCAACGTCGAAATCGGTGACGGCGGCGGCGAGATCCACGTCTGCCTGCCTTACTCGTCTCTGGAGCCGATCCGCGACATCCTTTACTCGCCGCTGCAGGGTAACGGGCAGGAACCCGACAACCGCTGGATGCAGCAGCTCACCAAGCAGGTGCAGACCGCGGACGTGGAGCTGACTGCCGAGCTTGCGCACGCAAGCATCACCGTCGGCCAGCTGCTGAGACTGAAAGCGGGCGATTTCATCGACCTGCCGCTGAAGGAAGTCATCAACGCCAAGATCGACGGCGTGCCGGTGATCGAGTGCCGTTTCGGCACGGTGAACAACCGCACCGCGATCCGCGTCGAGCGGATGCTCAAGTACTCGCAGTACCGCGAGGCGCGCGCCAGCAACGTCAACGAGACCTGACCATTCCGGAACCGCGAACATGAGCGAGACCATGCAGACCCAAGCCACCGCCCACGAAGACTGGGCCGCCGCGTTGGCCGAGCAGGAGTCGGCCGGCGGCGCACTCGAGTCCTCTGCGCAGCCCGCCAACATTTTCCAGCGGCTGGCGCCCGGCGCCACCGGCGAAGGCACGCAGGACCTCGATCTGATCCTGGACATTCCGGTCACGCTCACCGTCGAGCTGGGTCGCACCAAGATCCCGATCAAGAACATCCTGCAGCTCGCGCAGGGCTCGGTGATCGAACTGGACGCGCTCGCGGGCGAGCCGATGGACGTGCTGGTCAACGGCTGCCTGATCGCGCAGGGCGAGGTCGTGGTGGTCAACGAGAAGTTCGGCATCCGCCTGACCGACATCGTCACCCCCAGCGAACGGATGCGGAGGCTGCACAAGTGACGGACCTAGCGGAGCGCGGAGCGCATCCTCGGATCACGGATCACGGATCACGGATCACGCTCTTCGTCCTGGCCAGCGCACCGACCGCCGCGCTGGCACAGTCGGCCGCAACGCCGGGACCCTCCGTGCTGCCGATGATCCTCGCGCTGGCTTTCGTGCTGGCGCTGATCCCGCTCGCGGTGTGGGTGATGAAGAAGCTCGGCGGCTCACAGCCGGCGCTTGCGCAGGCGGCGGG
>JBAIYN010000037.1:0-6688 GCA_037915775.1 Burkholderiales bacterium
GCGGTGCGTCTTGTAGTCGTCGAGCCAGTCGCGGCCACGCTGTGCGCTGTTGTCGTCTTCCAGGTCGCTGGCCTGCAATTGCGCTGGCTCGTGCCGCTCCGCCGTCGGCGAGCCCGCCCGTGGCTGCGCGACGGTCTTGATCGGCGTCCGTGCCCACTGCTGGTCGACATCCCCGAGCGAGTGCAGTTCGCTGCCGTATAGGCGCCGCTCGCGCTGCCCTGGGTCGGGACGCTGCACGCGCTCGCTGTAGATGCCGGCAACGAGGCGATAGCAGTCGGGGGGTCGGCCGGGTGCGGCGACAGCGCATCGGTTCGCGCAAGTGCCTTATTGTTCGGCAAACGGGACGACGCCAACCCCCGTCGAAGGCCATAGGCGGCCACGCTTGATCCGCGGGTCCCTGCTCCGAGTCCAGGTCGGGGAGCCAGAAGCTCCAGAATGGCCGCGCGAAAGTCAGTTGCGGCCCTTCTGCTCTCTCAAACGCCGATCCAGGGGGTGCCGCGATCAGCGTGCCGCGCGACCTTCCGCCTCGCGCGCCGTTCAGGGCTGATCGAGCTTCTGCGATTCGGTCGTGGCGCCGAAGAGCGAATTCTCGAGCGCCTGCGATTGCGTTTCCGTTTCGCCGCCTTCGAACAGCAGGCTGGTTGCGGTGATCTTGATCCGCACGCGCACGCGGTGCGAGCGACCGAGCATCAGCCGCACCGCAGGATCATCGATCTCGACTTCGCGATAGATATCGATGCGGCGATCCAGCCCGTGCTTGGCCAATGCCTGGGCGGCCTTGCGGCAGAGTTCGCCGAGCGTGATCGAATCCGGGACTTTGGCCATCGGCCGTTGACCTTTGATTTGAGCGAAGCAGGGTCGCGCTTGTGGGAGTGTGCTTCAAAGTTGGCGATTCGTTAAGGGCCGCGGGATTGCTGCACCGGCCGGCGCGACCGGCGGAACGCGGATACCGAACCGGTCGGCGGCGGCAGACCGATCGGTGCACCAGTGGGCTCCACAGAATCGTCACCGTCGCTCGACACTCGGCCGACGGGCCTACCGCATCTGCGCGGGTCCAGGCGGCGCGCCCCTCAGGCAGCGAGGGCTTGCGCGAGATCCCGTTTCAGGTCCTCGAAGGCTTCGAGCCCGACTGCGATTCGAAGCAGGCCTTCGCCGATGCCGGCCCGCGCCCTCGCCTCTTCGGTCAGGCGGCCGTGTGTCGTGCTGGCCGGATGCGTGATCGTCGTTCTCGTATCCCCCAAATTTGCGGTGATCGACATCAAACGCGTGTGGTCGACCACGCGCCAGGCTCGCGCGCGCAGACTCTCAGCATGGGCGTCGGGTTTCAGATCGAATGAGACGACCGCTCCCGGCCCGGTCTGCTGGCGCTGCGCCAGTTCCCACTGCGGGTGCGATCGCAGCCCGGTGAAATACACCCGCTCGACCGCAGGATGCAGTTCCAGCCACTGGGCAAGTGTCGCGGCAGTCGCAGACTGCGCGCGCAGCCTGAGGGGCAGGGTTTCGAGTCCCTTCAGCAGGACCCAGGCATTGAAGGGCGACAGGCTCGGACCGGTCGTGCGCAGCACCGGCAATAGCGCGTCACGAACGAAGGCGCGTCGGCCGAGCACCGCGCCTCCCATGACCCGCCCCTGCCCGTCCAGGTACTTGGTGGCGGAATGGATCACGACATCGATGCCGAGCGCGAGTGGCTTCTGCAGCACCGGGGTGCAGAAGCAGTTGTCGACAACGGTCATTGCTCCGGTTTCGCGTCCGAGCGCGGCGAGGCGCTGCAGGTCGACGATCTCCATCAACGGATTGGACGGCGTTTCGCAGAACAGCAGCCGCGTGCGCGCGGTCGCGGCCGCGTGCCACGCGTCCGGGTCAGCGCCGCGGACGAACGTCGTGTCGATGCCGAAGCGCTGCAAGTTGGTGAAGAGCTGGAACGTCGCCCCGAATACGTTTGCGCTGCAGATCACGTGGTCGCCGGCCCGCAGCGTGGCGAGACAGACCGCAAGAATTGCCGCCATGCCGGATGCGGTCGCGAGGCAATCCTCGGCCCCTTCGAGCGAGGCAAGACGGCGCTCGAACATCTGCACCGTCGGGTTGCTGAAGCGGGAATAGACGAATCCGGCCTCGTCGCCGGAAAACCGCGCAGCAGCCTGCGCCGCACTGTCGAACACGAAGCTCGAGGTCAGGAACAGCGCCTCGCTGTGCTCGTTGAAGCCGGTCCGCAGCGTGCCGGCACGAATGGCTCTGGTATCGAAATCGAAGTCTTCGGACATAAAAAAACCCGCTGGCAGCACGCGCGGGTTTCGTCGATCGACTCCCTCGCTTTAGCTGCATTTGTTACGCGCCCGCAAGCTGAGCTCAAATCGGCGCGACGGACGAATACTAGGTGGAGCGGCGGCTCCGGTCAAATCGACGCTCAGGCGTCGGCTGGCTCGATCGCGAGACTGAGCTGATTGCGCGGGCCGTCTTCCTGCGAGCGCGGCCCTTGGCGCGCGGCCTCGACGCGGTCCAGGTATGCGGCAGTGACATCCCCGGTGATGTAGTTGCCATCGAAGCACGAAGCGTCGAAGTTCGTCAGCTGCGGATTGCACTCGATCACCGCGCGCTTCAGGTCCGCAATGCGCTGGTAGATCAGCGCATCGGCGCCGATCTCGCGCCGGACCTCTTCCTCCGTTCGGCCGGCGGCAATCAGTTCGGCGCGCGTCGGCATGTCGATTCCGTAGACATTCGGGAATCGCACCGGTGGCGCCGCCGATGCCACCATCACCCGCGCGGCGCCGGCGTCGCGCGCCATCTGCACGATCTCGCGGATGGTGGTGCCGCGCACGATCGAATCATCGACCAGCAGGACGCTCTTGCCCTTGAACTCGACTCCGACCGTGTTGAGCTTCTGCCGCACCGATTTCGCGCGGATGGCCTGGCCCGGCATGATGAACGTGCGGCCGATGTAGCGGTTCTTGATGAAGCCTTCGCGATAGCTCAGGCGCAATTTGGTGGCGAGCTGCATCGCCGCCGGCCGGCTCGAATCCGGAATCGGCATCACGACGTCGATGCTTCCAAGCGGAACACGGGCGGCGACCTGATCGGCGAGATACTCGCCGAGCCGCAGACGAGCGCCGTACACCGACACGCCGTCCATCACCGAATCGGGCCGCGCCAGGTAGACGTATTCGAATATGCAGGGATTCAGGCTCGGATTCTCGGCGCACTGCCGGCTGAAGAAGCGTCCGTCCAGATCGATGAAGATCGCCTCGCCCGGCGCGACGTCGCGCACGAAGCGGAACCCCAGGCCATCGAGCGCGACTGACTCCGAGGCCACCATGTACTCGGTGCCCTGATCCGTTTCGAGCACGCCGAAGCTGAGCGGCCGGATTCCGAACGGGTCGCGGAAGGCCAGCAGGCCGTAGCCGGAAACCTGCGCGACCACCGCATAGGAGCCGCGCACGCGCCGGTGCACGCCAGCCACCGCGCGGAAGACCGCGTCGGGATCGAGCGACAGCCGCTCGGTGGCGAGCTGCAGCTCATGCGCGAGCACGTTCAGCAGCACCTCCGAATCGGAGTTCGTGTTGATGTGGCGGCGATCGATCCGGAACATCTCGTCCTTGAGCTGTTCCCAGTTGGTCAGATTGCCGTTGTGTGCCAGCGTGATGCCGAAAGGGGCGTTGACGTAGAACGGCTGCGCCTCTTCGGAGTTCGACGCGGAACCCTGCGTCGGGTAGCGGACCTGCGCGATGCCCGAATTGCCGGGCAGCGCACGCATGTTGCGGGTCCGGAAGACGTCGCGCGCGAGCCCGTTGCCCTTGAACATGTGGAACGACTTGCCATCTGCGGTCGCGATGCCGGCCGCGTCCTGGCCGCGATGCTGCAGCAACTGCAGGGCGTCGTAGAGCGACTGGTTGACCGGCGCGGTTGCGACCACGCCGACGATCCCGCACATCCTCTTTTCCTCCAGCTATCCCGGCGTCACACCCGCAACGGGAAGGTGCCGCGAAGCGAATCGTACCGCCGCTTCGACCTGCGGCAGCAGCAATGAATCGCGCCAGAACGGCTGGCGCGCGATCTGCGTGTCCCGTGCGATGAATACCGCCAGCGCGACGATCACCACGCCGCGCGCGAGCCCGAAGACCGCGCCAAGCGAGCGGTCCGCCGCCGTGAGTTTCGCCGCGACAAGAAAGCGGTGCGCGATCCAACCGATCAGGGCGGCCGCGAACACGCATGCCGCAATGATCGCGATTCCCGCCAGAACGGTCTTCACGATCGGCCATTCGATCTCGAGCGGTATGCGCTCGCCCAGCGCGGTCGCAAAGCGCAGCGCCAGGTAGGCCCCCGCGACCCAGCCGATCAGCGAGAACACTTCGCGCACGAAACCCCGCAGGGCGCCCAGCAGCAGTGATACGGCAACCAGCGCCACGACGGCCCAGTCGATGGGGGTCATATCAACCGCTGACGACCTCGGCGTTGATGCCGAGCGCTTTCAGCCTGGCGCGCGCCTGTTCGGCCTCGTCGCGCGTCGAGTATGGACCGACACGAACACGGATCCGATCTCCCTGGCGCGTGCTGATCTTCTCCGTGTAGGGCGAAAAGCCTTCCTTCTTCAGCTTGGCCAGCAGGTCGCGCGCTGCCGCGTCGCTGGAAAGCGCCGCCGCCTGCAGTGCGAATCGGGCGCCCGCCGCAGGGGCCGGCGACGAAGCCGCGTTCGCGGCGGCTGGCGCGGGTGCCTTGACCGCCGGGGCTTCGCTCGGCTTCTGTGCTTCCTTCGAAGGCGTCGGCTCCTTCTTCTTTGCCGGGGCTTCCGCTGCGGGTGGCGTGGGGCTGACCGCGGCGGTGCTGCTTGGCGCCGGCGGCGACAAGCGTGGCGTGAACGGAGTCTTGTCGCTCGGAATATCGATCGCGACCGAATCGGGAATGGGCTTGGGCTTCGGCTCCAGCACCATCGGCAGGAGAATCACGGCCGCGAGCAGCAGTGCAGCCGCACCGATCAGGCGCCGGCGCGTTCGTGCATGCAATTCGGCTGCGGGATCGTTACCGGTTTGCTCGCGCGCATCATCGGCGCCGGATTTCCTGGCGCTGCCCGCCTGCCTGTCACGCCAGAAGGCCCATTTCATGCTGTCGAGGATCGGTGACCCGGAGACTCCGCGGCGCGCTCGCGCATCACGTCTGCAACGGTGGTGAAGCTTCCGAAAACAATAATTCTATCCTCCGGCGCCGCGCGCATCAGCGCGGCCCGGTAAGCCGCCGCGATCGAATCGAACGTCTCGACGCTCGCCCCCCCGTTCGCGGTGCGCGCCTCCTGCACGATGCGCGCCATTTCGTCTGCTGGGCTTCCGCGCGCGCCCGACGTGCTGCCGACGTACCATCGATCGATGCGCGTACGGACCCTGGCAACGACGCCGCGCACATCCTTGTCGCGCAACATGCCAAACACTGCGTAGGTGACCGGGTAGTAGCCGAGGTTGTCGAGGTTCTCCGCCAGCACCGCAGCCGCGTGCGGGTTGTGGGCGACGTCCAGGATCACCGTCGGCCGGCCCGGCAACACCTGAAAGCGTGCCGGAATTTCCACCGTCAGCAACCCCTGGCGCACCGCCTGCTGGCTCACCGGCAAGCGCTCGCGCATTGCTTCCAGCGCAGCCAACGCGCCCGATGCGTTCAGCAACTGATTCGCGCCGCGCAGCGCAGGATACGGCAGGCTGTTCCTGCGCAGCGTGCGCCCCGCGTAGCCCCATTGCTGCCGATCGCCCTGGTAGTTGAAGTCGCGTCCGATCAGCCACAGATCCGCGCCGATGTTCTGCGCCACGTCGAGCAGTGCCTGCGGCGGCTGCGGGTCGGAACATATCGCCGGACGTCCGGCGCGATAGATATGCGCCTTCTCGAAGCCGATCTCCTCGCGTGTCGGGCCGAGATATTCGACGTGATCGAGATCGACCGACGTCACGATCGCGCAATCGGCATCGATCAGGTTGACCGTGTCGAGCCGACCACCAAGTCCGATCTCCAGCACGACGGCGTCGAGCTTCGCCTGCTGAAACAGCCGCAGGATCGCCAGCGTGGTGAATTCGAAGTAGGTGAGCGACACGCCGGCACGCGCGGCCTCGACCGCCTCGAACTGCGCGATCAGCGCGGTGTCGGAGGCCGGCTCGCCGTTGACGCGGGCGCGCTCGTTGAAGCGCAGCAGGTGCGGCGAGGTGTACAGACCGACGCGGTACCCGGCCGCGCGCAGGATGCTGTCCAGCATCGCGCAGGTCGAGCCCTTGCCGTTGGTTCCGCCAACCGTGAACACCGGGCACGCGAGCCCGATTCCCAGGCGCTGCGCGACGGTGCGGGAGCGCTCCAGCGACAGATCGATCGGCCGGTAATGCAGGCGTTCGATGCGCTCGAGCCAGCCGCCGAGGGTCGCCGCGGAGTCGTTCAAAGAGACGGTGGCCGAGCGCAGTGCGACCGGCGTCTTTCCTTTTCGCTATGCAATCGCGTCCGCCGCCTGCCTGGTCAGCAGCGCCAGCAGCCGCGCGAGTTCGTCACGCATCTGGCGCCGGTCGACGATCCGGTCGATCGCGCCCTTGGCAAGCAGGAACTCGGCGCGCTGGAATCCCTCGGGAAGCTTCTCGCGCACCGTCTGCTCGATCACGCGCGGACCGGCGAATCCGATCAGCGCCTTCGGCTCAGCGATCACGATGTCGCCCATGAACGCGAAGCTGGCGGAAAC
>JBAIYN010000486.1:0-2390 GCA_037915775.1 Burkholderiales bacterium
CGACGCGGCGGCAGACCGCGCCTGCGCCAGGTACGTGGCGAGGTCGGCGGTGTCCTTCTCGGTCAGCACACCCTGGTACTGCGCCTTCGCGTTGCGCGCGCCGGGCAAGGCGCCGGCGATGGCCGCCTTGAGAAACGCGCGGATCGCCTTCGCGTCACCAGCCGCGACGCCGCGGTTCGCGAGCATTGCGCGCAGCGTGTGCGGGTCGGCATGGCAAGTCGCGCAATTCGCCACCGGTTTACCCGTAACCACGGCCGTCTCGTTGAAGAGCCGTTGGCCGCGCGCGGCGTCCTGCGCGAACGCCGCGGCCGCGGTCCAGCACAGGAGCATCAGGACAAACTTGCGCATGTCGGTACCGGAAACTGAAGTGATCGGACGGTTTGACCCGGCGACATTCTGGCCGGGCATGGCGGCGCCGACTTGCGCCACGGCAATCTCCGTCGCCGCCGAGGTGTGATAGCTTCGCCGCCATGAATGCCCCGGAAGTGCGTCCCCCCGTCGTCGACCCGGAGCGCCAGCGCCGCGTGGTCTCGGCGCTGCGCGTGGCGCTGCCCGAGCATTGCGTGCTCTATCGGCTCGAGGACACCCGCCCTTACGAATGCGACGGCCTGACGCTGTACAAACAGCTGCCGATGGTGGTCGTGCTGCCGGAAGACGAGACGCAAGTGCAGCAGGTCGTGCGAATCTGCCACGCGCAGAGCGTGCCGATCGTGCCGCGCGGGGCCGGCACCGGGCTTTCCGGCGGGTGCACGCCGCTGCCCGACGGCGTGCTTCTGTCGACCGCAAAACTGAACCACATCCTGAAGCTCGATCCGCTCGCCCGCACCGCGACCGTCGAGCCGGGCGTGCGCAATCTCGCGATCTCGGAAGCAGCGGCCCCCTACAAGCTTTACTACGCGCCCGATCCGTCGAGCCAGATCGCCTGCACGATCGCCGGCAACGTCGCCGAAAATTCTGGTGGCGTGCATTGCCTGAAATACGGACTGACCGTGCACAACGTGCTGCGCGTGCGCGGCGTGACCGGGGACGGCGAGATCGTCGAATTCGGTTCCAACGCGCTCGATGCGCCAGGACTCGACTTGCTCGCGCTGGCGATCGGATCGGAAGGCATGCTCGCGGTCGTCACCGAAGTGACGGTCAAGCTGGTGCCGAAGCCGCAGCTCGCCCGCTGCATCATGGCGAGCTTCGACGATGTCGCCACGGCAGGCAACGCGGTCGCCGCGATCATCGCCGCCGGCCTGATCCCCGCCGGGCTGGAGATGATGGACCAGCCGGCTACGCGGATGGTCGAGCCGTTCGTGAAGGCCGGTTACGACCTCGATGCGGCATCGATCCTGCTCGTTGAATCCGATGGCGTGCCGGAGGAGGTCGAGGAAGAGATCGCGCGGATGAAGGAAGTGCTGAGCGCCAACGGCGCCACGCGCATCGCGGTATCGAACTCCGAGGCGGAGCGGCTGAAATTCTGGGCCGGCCGCAAGAACGCGTTTCCAGCCGCCGGTCGCGTGTCGCCCTCGTACTACTGCATGGACGGCACGATCCCTCGCAAGCGGCTGGGCGAAATGCTGACCGCGATCCAGCAGATGGAGGTCAAGTACGGGCTGCGCTGCCCGAACGTGTTCCATGCCGGCGACGGCAACCTGCACCCGTTGATCCTGTTCAACGACAGCGATCCGGACGAGGTGAAGCGCGCCGAGGACTTCGGCGTCGAGATCCTCGAACTGAGCGTGGCGCTCGGCGGCACGATCACCGGCGAGCACGGTGTGGGCGTGGAGAAGATCGCGCAGATGTGCGTGCAGTTCACCGAGGCCGAGCGCGCGCTGTTCCATGCGGTCAAGCGCGCGTTCGATCCGGCCGGACTGCTGAATCCCGACAAGGCGATCCCGACCCTGCACCGCTGCGCCGAATATGGGCGCATGAAAGTCAGCGGCGGCAAGCTGAAGTTCCCGGAACTGGAGCGCTTCTAGTGGCGGACGCGATTGCGCTGCTGCAGGAGCGCGTGCGCGCCGCAACTGCCGCGAAGACGCCGCTGGCGATCCGCGCCGGCGGCACCAAGGATTTCTACGGCAACGCGGTCCGGGGCGAACTGCTCGACCCGCGTGCGCATGCGGGCATCATCGCGCACGAGCCGACCGAGCTCGTGATCACTGCATGCTGCGGCACACCGCTCGCCGAGCTCGAGGTGGCACTCGATGAAAAGGGGCAGATGCTCGCGTTCGAGCCGCCGCACTTCGGGACGGCGGCCACCGTGGGCGGTTGCGTTGCCGCCGGTCTTTCCGGGCCGCGCCGCGCCAGCGCCGGAAGCGCGCGCGATTTCGTGCTCGGGGTGAAGCTGATCGACGGCCGCGGCGACGTGCTGCGTTTCGGCGGCACGGTGATGAAGAACGTCGCCG
>JBAIYN010000195.1:0-1571 GCA_037915775.1 Burkholderiales bacterium
CGATCGGCTTCATCGAGCAGCTCAAGCTCGACCGCGCGAACGCGCGCGTCGCCAAGCGCGTCGTCGTCATCGGCGGCGGCAACACGTCGATCGACTGCGTGACGCAGGCGCGCGCGCTCGGCGCCGAGGAGGTCACCCTGGTCTATCGCCGCTCGGCCGAGGAGATGCCGGCCTACGCGCACGAGGTGCAGCTCGCGCGCGAGTACGGCTGCCGCTTCGTCTTCCAGGCGGCGCCGGTGCGCGTCGTCGGGCACACGCGCGTCGAGGCGATCGAGCTGCAGAAGATGCGGCTCGGCGCGCCGGACGGATCGGGCCGGCGCAAGCCGGAGCCGGTCATCGGCGAGATCGTGACGCTCGGCTGCGACATGGTCATCGCGGCGACGGGGCAGGAGAAGCACCTGTCGCTGCTCGAGCGGCTGCCGGGCGTCAAGCTCGATCGCGGACGCGTCGTCGTCGACGAGCGCACGATGCAGACGTCGAACCCGCGCTACTTCGCCGGCGGCGACTGCGTGTCGGGCGGACAGGAAGTGGTGAACGCCGTCGCCGAAGGCAAGCGCGCGGCGGCCGGCATCGCGCAATTCATCGAGCGATCGCTCGGCGCGCGTGCGGAGGTGGCTCGTGGCTGATCTGAAAGTGAACCTGGCGGGCATTCAGAGCCCGAATCCATTCTGGCTGGCGAGCGCGCCGCCGACGAACACCGGCGACCAAGTGATGCGCGCGTTCGACGCGGGCTGGGGCGGCGCGGTGTGGAAGACGATCGGCGATCCGATCGTCAACGTGTCGTCGCGTTATTCGTCGGTCGATTTGAACGGCCAGCGAATGATGGGTTTGAACAATATCGAGCTCATTACCGATCGCCCGGTGCACGTCAATCTGCGCGAGATCGCGGAAGTCAAAAAGCGGTATCCGAAGCACGCGCTGATCGTCTCGCTGATGGTCGAATCGAAGCGCGAGAAGTGGCACGAGATCGTGCGCGCCGCCGAGGGCGCGGGCGCCGACGGGCTCGAGCTCAACTTCGGCTGCCCGCACGGCATGAGCGAGCGCGGCATGGGCTCGGCGGTCGGCCAGGTCCCCGATTACGCGTGCCAGATAACCGGCTGGGTCAAAGAGGTCGCCAAAACGCCGGTCATCGTAAAACTGACTCCGAATATCACCGACGTCGTTTATCCCGCGCGCGCCGCGAAAGCCGGCGGCGCCGACGCGGTCTCGCTCATCAACACGATCAATTCGATCACCGGCGTCGATCTCGACACGTTCACGCCGCGGCCCGACGTGGGCGGCCGCTCGGCGCACGGCGGTTATTGCGGTCCGGCGGTGAAACCGATCGCGCTCAACATGGTTTCATCGATCGCAAAAGATCCGCAGGTGCGTTTGCCCATCTCGGGTATCGGCGGCATCAGCACGTGGCGCGACGCGGCCGAGTTCATCGTGCTCGGCTGCACCACCGTTCAAGTCTGCACCGCGGTCATGCACCACGGCTTCCGCATCGTCGAAGACATGATCGACGGCCTGTCGAACTACCTCGACGAGAAGAGCTTCCGCTCGGTCAACGACATCATCGGGCGCTCGTT
>JBAIYN010000081.1:0-2443 GCA_037915775.1 Burkholderiales bacterium
GCGCGCATCGACGCCGGCCGCGACGTGATCGTCGGCGTCAACAAATACCGTCTCGACGAGGAGGGAACCGTCGACATCCTCGAGGTCGACAATCACATGGTGCGCGAGAACCAGATCGCGCGGCTCAAGAAGTTGCGCGCGACGCGCGATGCGGCGCAGGTGAACTCGGCGCTCGCGGCGCTGACCGAGTCCGCGCGCACGGGCAAGGGCAACCTGCTCGATCTGTCGATCCGGGCGATCCGGCTGCGCGCGACGGTCGGCGAGGTCTCCAGCGCGCTCGAAGCAGTGTTCGGGCGTCACCGCGCCGACATTCAGAAAGTCACGGGGGTGTACGCGATGGCCTATCAGGATGCCGAGGGCGCGGCCGACGAATGGAACAAACTGAAGGCCGATATTGCTGCGTTCGCCGAGCAGCATGGCCGGCGCCCGCGCGTGATGGTCGCCAAGCTCGGTCAGGACGGGCACGACCGCGGCTCCAAGGTGATCGCCACGGCGTTCGCCGATCTCGGCTTCGATGTCGACATCGGACCGCTGTTCCAGACGCCGGAGGAATGTGCGCGCCAGGCGATCGAGAACGACGTGCACGCGATCGGGGTGTCCACCCTCGCGGCCGGCCACAAGACGCTGGTGCCGGCGATCATCGCCGAGCTGAAGAAGCTGGGCGCGGAAGACATCGCGGTGTTCGTCGGCGGCGTGATTCCGAAGCAGGATTACGACTTCTTGTCCGCCGCCGGCGTCAAGGGCATCTTCGGCCCCGGCACGCCGATCCCCGTCAGCGCGCGCGAGGTGCTGACGCAGATCCGCAAGGCGCACCCGGCCAAGTAATCAGGGCAGACGCGTGCTGGCCGCGGCAGATCAGGCGCTGGTCGACCAGGTGCTCGGCGCATCCGGCCCTGCGCAGCGGCGCGCGCTCGCGAAGACGATCACTCTGCTGGAATCGACCCGCGCGGATCACCGCGCACGCGCTGACGCAGTGCTCAACGCGCTGCTGCCGGCGAGCGGCAAGTCGTTCCGGATCGGCATTTCCGGCGTGCCGGGCGTGGGCAAGTCGACCTTCATCGAGGCGCTGGGCCTGTTTCTGATCGAGCGCGGGCATCGCGTCGCGGTGCTTGCGGTCGATCCGTCGTCGAGCGTGTCGGGCGGCTCGATTCTCGGGGACAAGACGCGGATGGAGCGGCTGTCGGTCGACCCGCGCGCATTCATCCGCCCGAGCCCTGCCGGCGGCACGCTGGGCGGCGTGGCGGAGAAGACGCGCGAGGCGCTGCTCGTGTGCGAGGCCGCCGGCTTCGACGTCGTGATCGTCGAGACGGTCGGGGTCGGCCAGAGCGAGACCGCGGTCGCGGGCATGACCGACATGTTCGTGCTGATGCAGCTGCCGAACGCCGGCGACGACCTGCAGGCGATCAAGAAGGGCGTGACGGAGCTCGCGGACCTCGTGCTGATCAACAAGGCTGATCTGGATCAGGCCGCGGCAACGCGCGCACAGGCCCAGATCACGTCGGCGCTGCGACTATTCGGCCTGCACGGCGTCAGGGAGCGCCCGTCCGTCGATGCCGCGAAACACGCGGATGAGGCCGCGCAGCCGGAAATCATGCAGATCAGCGCGTTGAACGCCGACGGAATCGACCGCTTCTGGGCGGCCGCGGAGCGCTTCCGCGCCCGACAGACCGCGTCCGGTGCGCTGACGTCACGGCGCCATGCGCAGGATCAGGCATGGATGTGGGAGCGTATCGACGCGGGCCTGAAGCAGCGATTCCGCAGTCACCCGCGTGTGAAGGCAGCGCTGCCGCAGCTGATGGAAGAGGTAAAGAAGGGGCACATCGCCGCATCGGTCGCCGCGCGCCGGCTGCTCGACCTGCTGGACTGACCGCAATCGACGAGGACACGACGTCATGCACGACATCATCGAACAGCTGGAGAAGAAGCGCGCCGCCGCGCGTCTGGGAGGCGGCCAGAGGCGCATCGATGCGCAGCATGCGAAAGGCAAACTCACCGCGCGCGAGCGCCTCGAGCTGCTGCTCGACGAAGGCAGCTTCGAGGAATGGGACATGTTCGTCGAGCACCGCTGCGTCGACTTCGGCATGGCCGACAGCAAGGTGCCGGGCGATGGCGTCGTCACCGGCTACGGCACGATCAACGGCCGCATGGTGTTCGTGTTCAGCCAGGATTTCACCGTGTTCGGCGGCGCGCTGTCGGAAGCGCACGCGGAGAAGATCTGCAAGATCATGGACCACGCGATGAAGGTCGGCGTGCCGGTGATCGGACTGAACGATTCCGGCGGCGCACGCATCCAGGAGGGCGTGGCGTCGCTGGCCGGCTACGCGGACGTGTTCCAGCGCAACGTGATGGCAAGCGGCGTGATCCCGCAGATCAGCATGATCATGGGTCCTTGCGCGGGGGGCGCGGTGTACAGCCCGGCGATGACCGACTTCATCTTCATGGT
>JBAIYN010000466.1:0-3101 GCA_037915775.1 Burkholderiales bacterium
CGACCTTCATGCCCTTCTTCGCGGCGCCGAAATCCTCGACCGCCATCTTCGCCGCCACGACCGAGCCGGGGCCGCCGATGTCCGCGTACAGGCTCGACATGTCGCTCAATACGCCGATCTTGATCACGCCGTCGGAAATCTGCGCCTGCGCGGCGCCGGCGCCGAATGCCAGCGCCGCCCCTACCAATGTGGATAGCAGTTTGCGTTTCATCGTGTCTCCTCTTCAACAAGTGTCCGGATACCAATGGGCCGGTCACACACCCAGATACTCATGCAGCAGTTCGGTCTTCGATTGCAGTTCGGCGGCCGTGAACCCCTCGACGATGCGTCCGCGCTCCATCACGTAGAAGCGGTCCGCGAGCGGGGCGGCGAAGCGGAAGTTCTGCTCCACCATCACGATCGTCAGGCCCTTTTCGCGCAGCATCCGGATTGTGCGCGCAAGCGCCTGCACGATCACCGGCGCCAGTCCCTCGCTGATCTCGTCCAGCAGCAGCAGCTTGGCGCCGGTGCGCAGGATGCGCGCCACCGCCAGCATCTGCTGCTCCCCGCCGGAAAGCCGGGTGCCGGGGCTCGCGCGCCGCTCCTTGAGGTTGGGGAACATCGCATAGATCTCTTCGAGTTCCATGCCGCCGCTGGCCACCGTCGGCGGCAGCAGCAGGTTCTCCTCGCACGACAGGCTGGCGAAGATGCCGCGCTCCTCTGGGCAGTAGCCGATGCCGAGCTGCGCGATCCGGTGCGGTGGCAGCGCGACGGCTTCCACGCCGTTGATCATGATCGAGCCCGAGCGCCGGCCGACCAGGCCGAGGATGCTCTTCAGCGTGGTGGTGCGTCCGGCACCGTTGCGGCCGAGCAGCGTGACCACTTCGCCACGGTTCACCAGCATGTCGACGCCGTGCAGGATGTGCGATTCGCCGTAGAACGCGTGCACGTCGGACAGGCGGAGGAATTCGCGGCCGTCGCGTTCGTCAGCCATGCGCGCCCTGCAGTTCGACGTCCGCGCTGCCCATGTAGGCCTCGAGCACCTGCGGATTCTTCGACACCGTCTCGTACGGCCCCTCGGCGATCACCTGGCCCCGCTGCAGCACCGTGATCACGTCGGCGATCTTCGCCACCACGTTCATGTTGTGCTCGACCATCAGGATCGTGCGGTTGGCGGCCACCGCCTTGATCAGGTCGGTCACGCGCTCGACGTCCTCGTGGCCCATGCCCTGCGTGGGTTCGTCGAGCAGCATCAACTGCGGCTCCATCGCCAGCGTGGTGGCGATCTCCAGCGCGCGCTTGCGCCCGTACGGAAGTTCGACCGTGACGAAATTCGCCATGTCCTGCAGGCCGACCGTGCGCAGCAGTTCCATCGCGCGCGGCGTCAGTTCGTCGAGCGTGCGTTCGGACTTCCAGAAGTGAAACGACGTTCCCAGGCCGCGCTGCAGCGCGACGCGGACGTTTTCCAGCACGGTCAGGTGCGGAAAGGTGGCCGAGATCTGGAACGAGCGGATCACGCCGCGTCGCGCGATCTGCGCCGGCTTCTCGTTGGTGATGTCGTGCCCGTTGTAGACGATCGAGCCCGCGGTCGGTTGCAGGAACTTGGTCAGCAGGTTGAAGCAGGTGGTCTTGCCGGCGCCATTCGGGCCTATCAGCGCGTGGATCGTGCCGCGCCGCACGCGCAGGCTGACGTCCTGCACGGCGATGAAGCCCTTGAACTCCTTGGTGAGACCGCGCGTCTCGAGAATCGTGTCCTGGGCGCTCAAGCCGACGTCTCCAGCATGCGCAGATTGTCCTCGCGGGTCGCCTCGCGCGGGTGGGTGCCGTGGCAGCGGTCCTTCAGCGCGGCGTCGGCTGCATCGTCGTAGGTCTCGCGTCCGGTGCCCATCCGGGAAAGTCCGGGAGGCAGGTCGATGCTTTCGCAATCGGCGCGCGCCAGCCTGATCGCGCCGGAATCGAACTGGACCTGCGAGATGAAGTTGCCGACCGCCATCCGGAAAGCCCGAGCCGTTCGCCGTGGCCCGCAACTGTAGCCAAGTTTTGGCGGATTGGGGCTGTTTCCGCGACCGTGCGCGTCGCGCTCAGGCCGCGGCAGCGCCAAAGCGGTGCTCGAACCGGGCCTCTTCCGGGTACGGGAAAACGTCCTCCAGGTGCCCCTTCTGAATGCGCTCCTTGCGGCTCTGCCAGAACTCGGGGGTGAAGAGGTCCGCGTGGTGCCTGAGCAGCGCGGCCTTGATGCGCGGGTCGCCGAGCAGGAACGGCGCCCACTGCTCGGGGAACACGTCGTGCTTGCCGACGTGGTACCAGGGCTGGTCCGACATCTCGTCCTCCTCGTTGCGCGGCGGCGGCACGCGGCGGAAGTTGGTGTCGGTCATGTACTCGATCTCGTCGTAGTCGTAGAACACGACGCGGTTCAGGCGGGTCACGCCGAAGTTCTTGTACAGCATGTCGCCGGGGAAGATGTTGGCGGCGGCGAGGTCCTTGATCGCCTGGCCGTATTCGCGGATCGCGTGGTCGACCTCGGAGTCGGACGCGTGCATCAGGTAGATGTTGAGCGGCGTCATCCGGCGTTCGATGTACACGTGTTTGATCAGCACCGTATCCGGCGTCAGTTCGATCTGGCTCGCGCAGAAGTTCAGAAGCTCCTGCATCAGTTCCGGAGAGAACCGTGCGCGGGGCAACTGCACCTGCGAGTACTCCCAGGTGTCGGCCATGCGGCCGACGCGGTCGTGCATCTTCACCAGCTGGTACTTGCCCTTGATCTGGTCGCGATCGGTCTCCTTCGGATACGGAATCACGTCCTTGATCATCTTGAACACGTACGGATACGACGGCAGCGTGAACACCGTCATCACCAGCCCCTTGATGCCGGGCGCGATCACGAACCTGTCCGTCGAATGCCGCAGGTGGTGCAGGAAGTCGCGGTAGAAGAGCGTCTTGCCCTGCTTCTGCAGCCCGACCATCGTGTACAGCTCGGACGCCGGCTTGTGCGGCAGGATCGAGCGGATGAACTCGACGTACGCGCTCGGCGCCTCCATGTCGACCAGGAAGTACGCACGCGTGAACGAGAACAGCGTGGCCAGGTGCTGGCCGCTCAGCAGCACCGTATCCAGGTAGAGCTG
>JBAIYN010000184.1:0-1810 GCA_037915775.1 Burkholderiales bacterium
AGGGAACGCCCGCCTTCAGCAGCGTGCCGAACTGGCGGCAGAACATGATCAGGTCGACCGCCGAGACGTCACGGCGCAGCAGCGCGCCGTACCACTTCGATCCCTCGGTGTCGTTGGCGGCGACCGCTGCATCGGCGCGCACCAGCAGCAGTCCGCGCGCTGCGAGCGTGTCGGCCAGCGCGGCGCCGTCGGTGGCATCCAGCATGCCGGAAATCCGTTCGCCGCCCTCGTCGCGCGCGATGAAGCGGAAGCTCGGCATCGGTTACGCCGCTTCGTGGCCGCGGCCGACGGTGCGGATCGCCTCGGGCACGGTCGTCAGTCCGGCGAGCGCGAGTTCGCACGCGTGGTGCGCCAGGGAGTTAGCGCCGATCGTGCGCCGCGCGACGGCGAGATAGGCGGTGGTGTCGCCGGCGGCGAGCGGTTGCACGACTTCGGGCGTCATCTCGAGCAGTTCATAGACACCGTGGCGGCCGACGAAGCCGGTGCCGTGGCAGTGCGCGCATCCTGCGCCCTTGCGCAGCGGCGAATCGGCCCCGAGCGTCACGTCGGCCGCGGTGCGCAGATGCGCGTGCAGGAACGCGTGCTCGTGCGGCGTGGCGCGATGCGGCCGCGCGCAGTGGCTGCAGACGGTGCGCAGCAGGCGCTGCGCCAGCACCAGCCGCAGCGACGACGCGACCAGGAACAGCGGCGCGTTCATGTCGAGCAGGCGCAACGGCGCCGACGCGGCGTCGTTGGTGTGCAGCGTGGACAGCACCATGTGCCCGGTCATCGCCGCCCGCAGGCCGGTCTCGACGGTGTCCTGGTCGCGCATCTCGCCGACCAGCACCACGTCCGGGTCCTGGCGCAGCGTCGAGCGCAGCACGGCGCCGAAAGTGAGGTTGATCTTCTCGTTGACCTGCACCTGCATCGCGCCGGGCAGCCGGTACTCGACCGGGTCCTCGACGGTGAGGATCTTGCGCTCCGGCGTGTTCAGCGACGCGAGCACGCCATATAGGGTCGTCGTCTTGCCCGACCCGGTCGGCCCGGTCACGAGCGCCATGCCGTGCGGTTCTTCGGCGAAGGCGCGCACGCGCGCGAGCACGCGTTCCGGCATGCCGAGGCGGTCGAGATCGAGCAGGCCGTTGTGCGAGGGCATCAGGCGCAGCACGGTGCCTTCGCCGTGCTGGGTCGGCATCGTCGACATGCGGATGTCGATGTTCCTGTCCTTGACGCGGGCGACGAAGCGGCCGTCCTGCGGCAGCCGGCGCTCGGCGATGTCCAGCCCGGCGACCAGCTTCAGGCGCTGCACCACCGCGGGTGCGACGCGCGCGTCGGCCTGGATGTGCGGCACCAGCACGCCGTCGATGCGCATCCGCACGACGAGGCTCTTCTCCTGCGGTTCGATATGGATGTCGGAAGCGCGTGCGGCGAGCGCCTCCTCGAACAGGTTCTGCAGCAGCCGGGCGACCGGGGCTTCGTCCGGCGCCGACTGCGCGGCGAGCTGGGCGGTGTCGACGACGGGGCCGCCGACCTGTTCGCCGACCTCGCGCACCAGCCCGCGGAGGGCATCGCCGCGGCTGTTCATGCGCTCGAGCAGAGTATTCAGTTGCGACTCGGTGACGACCACCAGGTCGATTTCGCGGCCGATCAGGCGCTGCACTTCGTCGTACGCCTGCAGGTCGGTCGGATCGGCCATCGCGACGCGCACCACGCCGCTCTGTTCGTCCAGCGGCAGCGCGCGCAGCCGCTGCGCCGCCGCGACCGGCAAGCGCTGCGCGACGCGCGCATCGATTGTTTCGCGCGTGATATCGATGAACGGAACCTTCAGCTG
>JBAIYN010000559.1:0-2340 GCA_037915775.1 Burkholderiales bacterium
TGATGCAGTCGGTCACGAGCGCGGACATGTCGAACGCGGCATTCCCGTTCCGCTGCGCGCGCGAGATCGACCTGGGCCTGGCACGAATACGCGCGATCCGCATCACCTACCTCGGCGAGCTCGGCTATGAGCTGTACGTGCCTGCCGAGCAGGCCACGCACGTTTATGACCGCCTGGTGCAGGCGGGCGCGGCGTTCAATCTGAAGCACGCGGGCCTGAAGGCGCTGGCGAGCCTGCGGATGGAGAAGGGCTACCGCGACTACGGTCACGACATCGACAACACCGACTCGGTGCTCGATGCCGGGCTCGGCTTTGCGGTGAGTCTCGCCAAGCCCGGCGGCTTCATCGGCCGCGATGCGGTGCTGGCGCAGAAGGCCGCCGGCCCGCTGACGCGACGCCTGGTGCAGTTGCTCGTGCTCGACCCCGAGCCGCTGATGTTCCACGCGGAGATCGTTTACCGCGATGGCAAGCCGGTCGGCTACGTGCGCGCGGCGTCGTACGGGTTCACGCTCGGCGGCGCGGTCGGGCTGGCGATGATCGATGCGGACCAACCCATCGATCAGACCTGGTGCGAGACGGGCGCATGGGGAATCGACATCGCCGGCAAGCGCTTTGCCGCGCGGGCGTCGCTGAAGCCGATGTACGACCCCGAGATGAAGCGGATCAAAGCGTAGCCAGCGCACGCCGCCGAATCATTCCAGCGCCGCGATTTCCTCGAGCAGCAGCTTCAGTTCGCCCTGGTGCCCGGCCGCGACGCGGGCCAGCAGCTTCTCGCCCTTCGGCAGCAGGTGAATCTCGACCATGCGCTGGTCGGTGCGGCCGGGCCGGCGCTGCAGCAGGCCGAGCTGCTCGCAGCGGTCGACCAGGGCCACGACGCCGTGGTGCTGCGCCTGCAGCCGCTCGGCCAGTTCGCCGACCGTGGCCCAGGTGCGCCCCGGAAATCCCATCACGTGCAGCAGCAGCTGGTACTGCAGCGCGGTCAGGCCGTGGCGCTTGCACAGGACCTCGCTGACGCGCAGGAACCGCCGCAGCCGGTGGCGGAAGTGCGACAGGCGCTCGAAATCGGCCTTTCCCAGCGGCGTGCGTGCGCTGCGCGGCGGCGTTGACTTCACCGGACCAATCCGTCCATGAGACACGTATCATGCCGTGATACATTGGTTCCAACCGAACCGCACCGCGCGCGGCACCCGATGGAGAGTATGTGATGGATCTGATCTCGCTTGCCAGGCTGCCCCTCACCGCCGAAGAGGGCTGGCCGGAACTGGCGCGCCGGCGCCCGGCGCTGCACCAGTATCTGCTCCTCGTGGCCCTGCCGCTGTCGCTGCTGCCGCCGGCGATGCTCTACCTTGCCGGAACGCACGACCCGGAGGCGATCCTGCGCTGGGCGCAGCACAAGGACTGGACCGAAGTGGCGGTGGTCTTCTTCCTGGCCGAATGGGCCACGCTGCTCGGCATGGGCTGGCTGATCCGGCAGGCGGCGGCCACGTACTCGCTGTCGATCGATTACCACGGCGCCTACCTGCTGGCGGGCATCGCGCCGGTGCCGATGTGGCTGTCTTCACTCGGCCTGCTGATCCCGAGCCTCTGGACCAACGCGTTGATCTCGGCGCTGGGCCTGGGCCTGGCATGTGCGCTGATGTACCAAGGCCTGAAGGCGCTCGGCCGCCGGCGCGAGGAAATTGTCGCCGCGTCGATCGTGCACATCGTGATCGGCGTCGGGCTCATCGCGTGGGCGCTGCTGCTGGTGTTTGCATTCGACTGACCTTTACGCGCTCCACGCCGCGATGATCTGATCGAGCCCGAGGCGATAGTCGGCAAATGCGGGCTTCCACCCCGGCACCTGCGGCCGCGGCGCGCCGGCGGGCATCGCGAGCGCAGTCTGCTGCATGTGTTCCTCGCGCACGATCGCCCGCATCAGCGGAGCCGCGATACGCGGCACGTGCAGCGGACGGCGTCGGCCGATGCGGCGCGCAAAGTCGTCCATTAACTGCATGAAAGACACGGGCGCACCGTCGGTCGCGTACAGGACCTTGCCGGCGTTGCGCGGGCGGGCTGCGGCGCGCAGCGCGCGCACGGCATCGTGCTGGTGCAGATGATCCTGCAGTGCGCCGCGCGGCCCTGACCAGTACGGGCGGCCGAGGCGGAACGCCTTCACGTACAGGCGCAGGTCGCGGCTGTGGGGCCCGTACAGGTAGCCCAGGCGCACCACGCATGCGGGCACCGGGCCCGCCAGAACCATTTGCTCGCACTCCAGGATCGTCGCGGCGAGCGAGCGCAGCGGGTCTTTCGTTGGTTCACCTCGTACGAAAGCGAAGCTGGCGTGCACCAGCAGGTCCGCCT
>JBAIYN010000077.1:0-13292 GCA_037915775.1 Burkholderiales bacterium
ACCGAGCGCGCGCGCCACGCGGCCAGATCGCCCTCGGACAGACGCACGATGTCCTCGCCGCCGATCACGAGCCGACCGGCATCGGGCTTGTCGATGCCGGCAATCAGGTTCAACAGCGTGCTCTTGCCCGAGCCCGAAGGCCCCATCAACGCCACGAAATCGCCGCCGCCGATCTCCAGATTGATGTCGGTCAGAACCGGCACCCACTGATCGCCGCGCACGTAGCTCTTGCTGACGCGCTCGATCGCGATCAGCGCCGCGCGACCACTGCCGGTGGTTCTGACCGCCGCCATTGCTACCTCCGGGCGGCCACCGCCTGTCCGTCCTGCAGCTTGTCGGACGGGCCGATCACGATGCGCGTGCCCGGCGCCAGCCCTTCCACGCGCAACAGGTCGCCGACCTTCGCACCCACCACGACCGGCGTCAGCGTTGCAGTGCCCTGTTCCGCCTCCTTGGAGTGGCTGCCGTCTGCCGTATTGGCCTTCACGACGAACACCACGTCCTTTCCGCCGCGCTTCACGACCGCCTCGGGCCGTAGCGCCGCCACCGGGGTGCGCTCGGCCGGTTCGGGCTTGCGCGACAGAAAGGCGATCTTCGCGCTCATGTCCGGCAGCACGCGCGCATCGGTCTCATCGAAGCGGACCTTGACCAACAGCGTCGCCTTGCTGCGATCCACCGTCGGCACGATGCGCGACACCGAACCGAGCAAGCGCAGGTCCGGAAAGGCATCGAGCTGGATCTCGGCCGGCTGGTCGTGCTTGATCTGAGCGATGCTCGACTCCGAGACATCGGCCTCGACCTCGAGTGTGCTCATGTCCGCCATCGTCACCACGGCACCAGTCGTGCCCGATGCGGACGAAAACGGCGTGACGATGTCGCCGACGTTCGCGCTCTTCGTCAGCACGATGCCGCTGAACGGCGCGCGGATCAAGGTCTGGTCGAACGCCACCGTGGCCGCGCGCAGGTTCGCCTCGGCGACCGCGATCTGCGCCCGCAGGGTCTCGATCGCCGCGCGCGCTTTGTTGTAGCGGGCCTGCGCCTGATCGACCGATGCCTCGGACACGAAGTTCTTCCTGGCCAGGTCCTGCGCCCGCTTCAGCGCCACTTCCGCGTCGGCGAGCTCTGCCTGCCCCTGCACCAGGTTCGCCTGCGCCGCCTTCACCCCGGCCGCCGCCTGCTCGCGCTGCGCAGCCACATCGCGATTCTCCAAGCGGGCGATGACTTCGCCCTCCTGCACGCGCTGGCCCTCCTGCACGCCCAGCCACTCGAGGCGGCCGGTCGCCTTGCTCGACACCGATGCTCGCCGCGCGGCCGTCACCCGACCGGTTGCATTCAGCACGGCAAGGCTCTGCGACGGATAGGCGGCGACGACCGACCCGATCTCTACCGCCGCGGGCTGGCCACGCTGCGCGACGAATGCGGCGGCAGCGCCGACGACAAGCAGGGCGAGCACCCAGACCCACCACCGCCTCCACAAAGGTCTGCGCCGACGCATCGGCGCCGCGCCGCGGTCGATCGACAGTTGCGACAATGGATTGGATTCGTTCGAGGCAGTCATGTCCTGCGCCTGAGCGGTCAAGCCCGGCATGCTACCGAAGCGATTCAGCAGCGGCCGCGCGGTTCGCATCCTGTTCACACGCGGCGGGCCGGGCACGGATGCGCGGGCCGGCGCTGCGCGCTACTTGCCGATGCAGAAGCGGCTGAAGATGCGCCCGAGCAGATCGTCCGCGGTCGTTGCGCCGGTGATTTCGGCAAGATGATCGCCGGCCAACCGCAATTCCTCGGCAAACAGTTCAAGCTCGGCGTTGCCGTAGCCGTGCTCGACGTCGGCGCGCGCGGCCGCGAGCGCAAGGTGCTCCCCGGCCAGGGCAAGTGCATGCAAGTGCCGCTCACGCGCAAGGAACACCGACGCTCCGGTTGTTTCGCTTTCCCAGCCCGCCACGCGCCGCAGCTCGGCACGCAGGCCGTCGATGCCGGCGCCGGTCAGCGCCGAAAGAAAGATCCGGTCGCCTTCGATATGCGCCCGCTCGCCCGGCAGGTCGATCTTGTTGATCACCGTCAGCAGCGGAACGCTGGGCCCGATCCGCCCCCGCACGCGCGCCAGCACCTCCGCGTCGTCGGCCGGCCGCGTCGCATCGACGAGGTGCAATACGACGTCCGCGCGCTCGACTTCGGCCAGCGTGCGCTCGATGCCGATCCGCTCGACCTCGTCCTGCGTGTCGCGCACGCCGGCGGTGTCGATCACGTGCAGCGGAATCCCGCTCACATCGATCGTCTGCCGGATGCGGTCGCGCGTCGTTCCGGGGACGGCGGTCACGATCGCCACTTCCTCGCCCGCGAGCGCGTTCAACAGGCTCGATTTGCCGACGTTCGGCGCACCGACCAGGACGACGTTCAGCCCTTCGCGCAGCACCGCGCCCTGACGCGACCTGCGCAGCAGCTCGTCGAGCTGCGCGCGCACCGTCGACAGGCGAGTGCGCGCGTTCGAGGCCTCGAGAAAATCGATTTCCTCCTCAGGGAAATCGAGCGTGGCTTCGACAAGGCTGCGCAACTCGACCACGGCCTCGGTCAATGCGTGCACGGCGTGGGAAAACTCGCCGGTCAGCGACCGGCTCGCCGACCGCACCGCCGCTGCGGTGGACGCATCGATCAGATCGGCGACCGCCTCCGCCTGCGCCAGATCGAGCCGGTCGTTGAGAAACGCGCGTCGGGTGAATTCGCCGGCTTCCGCCACGCGCAGGCCGATGGTCCGCCCCGCTTCGAGGCAACGCGCCAGCAGCAGCCGCATCACGACCGGACCGCCATGGCCGTGCAGTTCGAGCACCGTTTCGCCGGTGTATGAGTGCGGCGCCGGGAACAGCAATGCAATGCCTTCGTCGATCGCTTCGCCCTGCGCATCGAGGAAACGGGCCACGGTCGCATGGCGCGGCGTCAGGCGCGCCATGCGCGCCGCCCCGAGCACGGCACCGAGCAGCGGCGCGAGATCCGTTCCCGACACGCGCACGATGCCGATGCCGCCGCGTCCGGGCGGCGTGGCGATCGCGATGATCGGATCCCGGTCGGAATTCATGGCTGCAACCTAGCACAGCGCAGTGCGTAGACTCTTGCGCATGCCCGGAAACGACCCTCTGTACAGGCTCGGCCGGCCGCTGGCGGGCGTGCTGATCGCGGTCGTTATTTCAACCGTGATCGCTGCGCTGATCGGCGGCGCAATGCCGCTCGACTATTCCGGCCGCGCCTGGGTCTACACCGGCACGGTCGGCTACGTGATCGCGGGCGCGGTGGTGGTGTTCAGACTCGTCGCGGGAGGGGAATCGCAGCCGCTGACGCCGATGCGCGTGCTGAAGTGGACCATTTCGCTCTGGGTCTGGCCGGCGTTTCTGATCCGCCCGCGGCAATAGCGCCCTCAGCCGATCTTCTTGGCCTTCGCGATCTGCCTGGTCACATACCACTGCTGAAGGATCGACAGCACGTTGTTCACCACCCAGTACAGCACCAGCCCGGCCGGGAACATGAAGAACATCGCGCCGAAGATGAACGGCATCACCGCCATCACCTTGGCCTGCACCGGGTCGGGCGGGGTCGGATTCAGCTTGTACTGAATCCACATCGAGGCCATCATCACCAGCGGCAGGATGAACCACGGGTCCGGCGTCGCCAGGTCCTTCACCCACAGGATCCATGGCGAATTGCGCATTTCCACGCTCGCAAGCAGCACCCAATACAGCGCGATGAACACCGGTATCTGCACCAGGATCGGCAGGCAACCCCCGAGCGGATTGATCTTCTCGGTCTTGTACATCTCCATCATCGCAGCATTCAGCTTCTGCTTGTCGTCCGCGTACTGCTCACGCAGCTTCATCAGTCGCGGCGTGACCTCTTTCATCTTCGCCATCGACTTGTAGCTGGCGGCCGACAGCGGATAGAAGGCCGCCTTGACGACGACGGTGAGCATGATGATCGCCCAGCCCCAGTTGCCGAGCAGGCGATGGAAGAATTCGAGCAGCCAGTACAGCGGCTTGGCGATGAACGTGAGCCAGCCATAGTCGACCACCAGGTCGAGGCCCGGGGCGATCTCCTTCAGCGCGTTCTGGTCCTCCGGGCCGACATACAGGACGGCCTGCGAGGTCGCGCTCGCGCCCGGCGCGATCGATGCCAGTGGCAGGATCGATCCGATCGAAAACAGGTTCTTGTCGACTTCCCGCGCATACAGTTCGCGCTGTGCGCCCTGCGGCGGCACCCACGCCGTCACGAAGTAGTGCTGGATCATTGCCACCCAGCCGTCCTTCGCACTGCGCGGATAGGTCTGCTTGTTCTTCTCGATGTCGGAGAACTCGATCTTGTGAAATTTCTCCGCGTCGGTATACACGGCGGGACCGGTGAACGTGTGATACATGCCGGACTCGCCCTCGGGCTTGTTGCCGTCGCGCAGGATCTGAACGTACAGCGAAGGCGCCACCGCCGCGCCGCTGTCGTTGATGACCTCGTGCTTCACGTCGATGTCGTAACGGCCGCGCTTGAACGTGTAGGACTTGATCAACTTGAGTCCGCCGGACTCGGCGACGAATTTCACGGTGAGCGCGTCTTGCCCGGCTTCCAGCGTCCTCGGCCCGTCCATCGGCGTGAACACGGCGCGGTGATTGGGGTAGTTCGCCCCTTGGCCGCCGATGAGCCCCGTCTGGACCGTGTAAACGCGCTGGTCGCTGACGTCGAGCAGCACGACATTCGCCTCCCGATCCTGCTTCTTGCCGGTGATCAGCGACATCCACCCCGCCGCGGTCCAGTCCGGCGCAACCTTCTGCTTGCGCAGTTCGAGGTGAACCAGCACGGCACCGTTCGGATCGATGTCGGCGCGCACCATGTCGGTTTCGATCCGCACGCGCTGCGCCGCGGCGGTTATGGGGGCCGCCGCCGGAGGCGGCGCGACGCTTTCCGTTGCCGGCTGTGCCGCGGTCGACGGCGGGACCGACGTGTCCTTGGCGGTCGGAGCCTGCGGACTCTGTGCCTGCGCCTGAGGAGCGCCCTTGGCGGGTGCGGTCTGCGCAGGCGGCCCACCGAACATCGATGGATGGCCGTGATCCCGCTGCCAGTTGTCGTACAGGAACAGCAGCGACATCCCGAAGATGATCCACAGGATCGTGCGCTGGACGTTCAAGCCGTCTTTCATCGCTGACTCTTCTCAGATCTTGGTCGAAACGGACGCCGCGTCCCGCGACTCCGACCCACTTGCATGCCCGCCGTCACACCAGCAGCGCCAGCGGAACCGTTCCGGGACCGGGTCGACACCGCCGCCGCCACGCGGGTGGCAGCGCGCCAGCCGCGCAATCGTCATCCAGCCTCCGCGCAGCGCACCGTGGCGCTCGATGGACTCGCGCGCATACTCGGAGCAAGTCGGCCAGAATCGGCAGCTGCCGCCAACCCACGGCGAAAGCAGGAACTGATAGACGCGGATCGCCGCAATCAGAATTGTCTTCATCACGGTGTCGGCTATCCCAGCTGCTCGATCAGTCGCAGCATCAGCCGGTCGACCTCCGCGCGCAATGCACGGCGAAACGCGGCGAGCGACATCTGTTCCGCGCCCGGGAACATGGTCCTCATCCGCACGACGACGTCCACGCGACGCCCGGCTGCCGCCCGGTTGAGCCGCGGCAGCAGCAGGCGCGCCGCCTCCCGCACCACGCGCTTGACCATGTTGCGCTGTACCGCTCTTCGCGCCATGCGCTTGCCCACCGTCACCCCGATCCGAACCGGCGCCGCGACGCCCTCTCCAACCCTGTCGCCGACCCGAGCGGACAGGTTCAACCAATGCGCTGCGGCCCGAAACGACGGCGCCCGGCAGGCCTCGAAATCGCGCGCCGCGCGCAGTCGTGCGGTGCGCGGGAAGCCTTGCGCGTTCGCAATCGACGTCCGACGCTCCGGTTCAGGGTGCGAGCCGCTTGCGACCGCGCGCGCGACGCGCGCGAATCACGGCGCGGCCACCGCGGGACTTCATGCGGACGAGAAAGCCGTGCGTCCGCTTTCTTTTGACGACCGATGGCTGGAAGGTTCGCTTGGTTGCCATGAACAAGATTCCTCGTTGGCGCCGCGTGACTGAGCAGCGCGAATGCCGATCCATGAATGGGCGGCTGATTGATCGTGTGCCGCCGTTTCGATTCATCGCGTCCGCTGCCGGCGGAGCGCAGCCAAACCACGTTTCGCGGCGCGACAAAAGCCCGTAATTAGACGCGAGATCGCGCGCCAGCGTCAAACCGGACGAGGCGGTAATGAATCCACATGCGGATGTGGACAGGTCCCCGGGTTATCCACCGCAGGAGGCCGCTTATCCACAGGCTTTTCACCTGTGTCTTTTTATTGCCTGCCGTGCATTGCCATCGGCACGGATTGTCAGTGCTTGCTCTCTTTCCATGCCGCGTCAGTCGGCGATTTATCAACGCCAGTCGAGCAGGCACGCGGGCTGAACGCTGTGGCTCGAGGCGGCCGCTGGGGTTAAAATTCGCGCTCGCTGCGAGCCGCCGAACCGCTTTCTGCCGCATTCTCGGGCAGATGCGGTGCGGACGCCGCGCGAGGGGAAGCCGGTGTACCTTGGCGCCGGAAAAGAACGCACAGAACAAAGCAACTTCTACAACACCCCCGGCGACTTCCTACATGCCGGGCAGCCTACGAGGCGAAGAAAGAGGTCGATGGTCGCTATTTGGCAAGACTGCTCGCGCCTGCTCGAGCGCGAGTTGACCCCCCAGCAGTATTCCGCCTGGATCAAGCCGTTGAAGGCAATCGACTACGACGCTGCCACGGGACGCTTGCGGATCGGCGCACCGAACCGGCTCAAGCTCGATGCGATCCGGGCCCAGTTCGCGGCGCGCATCCAGGCCGTGGCGGCCAACGTCATGCAGCGTCCGATCGACATCGTGTTCGAGGTGGAGACCGGCGCAGACGCGCCACGTTCGACCGGCGCGGAGCAGGCTGCGTCCCCGGCCGATACGGCGGCAGAGAGCCGGCCTTCGCTGTCGTCCGACCAGTTCGAGCGCGCACGTCTGCAACCGCAGCTGACTTTCGAGACATTCGTCACCGGCAAGGCCAACCAACTGGCACGCGCTGCGGCGATGCAGGTCGCCGAGAATCCCGGCGGGTCCTACAACCCGCTGTTTCTGTACGGCGGCGTCGGATTGGGCAAAACCCACCTCGTGCACGCGGTCGGCAATGCGCTGCTGGCGCGCAAGCCGTCGGCGCGTGTTCGCTACATCCACGCCGAGCAGTACGTGAGCGACGTCGTACGCGCCTACCAGCGCAAGGCCTTCGACGAATTCAAGCGCTACTACCATTCGCTGGACCTGCTGCTGATCGACGACATCCAGTTCTTCGCAGGCAAGAGCCGCACGCAGGAGGAGTTCTTCTACGCGTTCGAAGCTCTGGTGGCCGGTCGCAAGCAGATCATCATTACATCGGACACCTATCCGAAGGAGCTGAAGGAATTCGAGGATCGACTCGTTTCGCGCTTCGCGTCCGGCCTGACCGTTGCGATCGAGCCGCCGGAACTCGAGATGCGGGTTGCGATCCTGCTGAAGAAGGCGGAGAACGAGGGCCAGCCGATCCAGGAGGACGTGGCGTTCTTCATCGCCAAGAATTTGCGCAGCAACGTGCGCGAACTGGAGGGCGCGTTGCGCAAGGTGCTTGCCTTCTCCAGTTTCCATGATCGCCCGATCACGGTCGAACTGGCACGGGAGGCGCTGAAGGATCTGCTTGGCGCGTCGACCGGCCAGGTCACGGTCGAACTGATCCAGAAATCGGTTGCCGAGTACTACAAGCTCAAGGTCGCCGACATGTACAGCAAGCGGCGCCCTTCATCGATCGCGTTGCCGCGCCAGATCGCGATGTACCTGGCCAAGGAGATGACGCAGAAGAGCCTGCCCGAGATCGGTGAGTTGTTCGGCGGGCGCGACCACACCACAGTGCTGCACGCCGTGCGCAAGATTGCGCTGCTGCGGACATCGGACGCTGAATTGAATCACGCATTGCATGTGCTCGAACAGGCATTGAAGGGTTGATGGCTGCCTGTGGAAAGCCCTTGGATTTCCTGTGTGCGGCGGCGGAGAACTCTCGTCCTGTCGCGTTGATGGACCGAGTTGTCCGGATCGGTCCACAATCTCCCCGACGCAGCGATGCACGGTTAGCCACAGCTTTTTGGCTCGTTCAAGTTCCTGTTGCAGAAGGATTTCTCCGGGTTGTTCCCGCCGTTGCCGTTGACCTATTAACCAGTACTACGAAGAGGAAGTACAAATGCAATTCGTAAAAGCCACGCGCGATGCGTTGCTCAGACCATTGCAGGTCGTCAGTGGCATCGTCGAGCGGCGGCAGACGTTGCCGATCCTCGCCAACGTGCTGGTGCGCAAGGAAGGCGACCGGGTTTCGTTCACCGCCACCGATCTGGAGATCCAGATTCAGACCGCCGCCGAAATCGGCGCCGGCAAGGAGGACGCGTCAGCCACGGTATCGGCACGCAAGCTGGTCGACATCCTGCGCGCGCTGCCGGAGGCCGACGTGCAGTTGTCGCTGGCAACCAAGAAGCTCACCGTTCAGAGCGGGCGCAGCCGTTTCAACCTGCAGACCTTGCCGGCAGAGGAGTTTCCGACGGTCGCGCAAGCGGATTTCACCGCCGACTTCGGCTTGCCGGCGGCAACGTTGAAGTATTTGCTGTCGATGGTGCATTTCGCGATGGCGGCGCAGGACATCCGCTATTACCTGAACGGCATGCTGCTGGTCGTCGACGGCAGCCTGGTGCGCGCGGTCGCCACCGACGGCCATCGGCTCGCGCTGTGCGACGTGCAGAAGGACGGCGAGGCAACGCGCAAGATCGAAGCGATCATCCCGCGCAAGACGATTCTCGAACTTACCCGTCTGCTGCCCGATACCGAGGAGCCGGTGCGGGTGCAGATGGCGGCGAACCAGGTCAAGTTCGCGTTCGGTTCGATCGAACTGATCTCGAAGCTGGTCGAAGGAAAGTTTCCCGATTATCTGAAGGTGATTCCGGGCGGGAACACCCGCATGTTCCAGGTCCGCCGCGACGAACTGATGGCGGCACTGCAGCGTGCGGCCATCCTGACCACGGACAAGTTCAAGGGTGTCCGCTGCGTGCTTGCCAGCGGCAGTCTGAAGATCACGTCGACCAATGCCGACCAGGAGGACGCGCAGGAGGAACTCGAGATTGCCTACGCCGGCGACGGTCTCGATATCGGCTTCAACGTCAACTATCTGCTCGACGTGCTGGCAAACCTGAAGAGCGACGAAGTGAAGTTCGCGCTCGGCGACACCCTCGGCAGCGCGCTGATCACGATGCCGGACTCCGACCGGTTCAAGTACGTCGTGATGCCGATGCGAATCTGATGCAAGGACCACTGATGTCTGCAGTTCCGAACCAACCACCGATCAACGTCGAGCCGCCGGGCGAGGAGGGCGCGCCAGCGCCCGGCAGCGATGCCGCCAACGATTACGGCGCTGCCAGCATCCAGATCCTCGAAGGGCTGGAAGCCGTGCGCAAGCGGCCCGGCATGTACATCGGCGATACGCAGGATGGCACCGGCCTGCACCACATGGTGTTCGAAGTTGTCGACAACTCGATCGACGAAGCGCTCGCGGGATTCTGCGACGACATCGTCGTCACCATCCACACCGACAACTCGATCTCGGTGATCGACAACGGGCGCGGCATTCCGACCGGCGTCAAGCTCGACGACAAGCACGAGCCGAAGCGATCGGCCGCCGAGATCGCCTTGACAGAACTGCACGCGGGCGGGAAGTTCAACCAGAACAGCTACAAGGTCTCGGGCGGACTGCACGGCGTCGGTGTGTCCTGCGTCAACGCCCTGTCGAAGTGGCTGCGCTTGACGGTGCGGCGCGACGGTCAGGTGCACTTCCTCGAGTTCCGGCAGGGCGACACGCAGAACCGCCGTGTCGAGACGCAGGACGGCGCGACGGTATCGCCGATGCACGTGCTGGGCCCCACCGACCGACGCGGCACCGAGGTGCACTTCCTCCCCGACGAACAGATCTTCGGCAAGGTCGACTTCCACTACGAGGTGCTGTCCAAGCGGCTGCGCGAGCTTTCGTTCCTGAACAACGGCGTGCGCGTCCGCCTGGTCGATCAGAGGAGCGGCAAGGAAGAGGACTTCGCGTTCTCCGGTGGCGTGAAGGGTTTCGTCGAGTACATCAACAAGGCGAAGACGGTCCTGCACAACACGATCTTCCACGCGACAGGCGAAGCAGCCGGCATCGGCGTCGAGGTCGCGATGCAGTGGAACGACGGCTACACGGAAAGCCTGCTCGCATTCACCAACAACATCCCGCAGAAGGATGGCGGCACGCACATCACCGGCCTGCGCGCGGCGATGACGCGCGTGCTGAACAAGTACATCGCCGAACACGAATTCGACAAGAAGGCCAGGGTCGAGACCGGCGGCGACGACATGCGCGAGGGACTGACCTGCGTGCTGTCGGTCAAGGTGCCCGAGCCGAAGTTCAGCTCGCAGACCAAGGACAAGCTCGTGTCGAGCGAAGTGCGGCCGGCGGTGGAGGAGGTCGTCGCGCGCGCGCTCGAAAGCTACCTGCTGGAGAAGCCGGCCGACGCCAGGATCATCTGCACCAAGATCGTCGAGGCGGCGCGCGCGCGCGAGGCGGCACGCCGGGCGCGCGAGATGACCCGCCGCAAGGGGCTGCTCGACGGCGCCGGCCTGCCCGGGAAGCTCGCCGACTGCCAGGAGCGCGACCCGGCCAAGTGCGAGCTGTACATCGTCGAGGGCGATTCGGCCGGTGGCAGCGCCAAGCAGGGACGCGACCGCAAGTTCCAGGCCGTGCTGCCGCTGCGCGGCAAAGTGCTGAACGTCGAGAAGGCGCGCTTTGACAAGCTGATCTCGTCCGAGCAGATCGCGACCCTGATCACCGCGCTCGGCACCGGCATCGGTCCCGAGTTCAATCCGGACAAGCTGCGCTATCACCGCATCATCATCATGACCGATGCCGACGTCGACGGCGCGCACATCCGCACGCTGCTGCTGACGCTGTTCTACCGGCAGATGGCGCAACTGGTCGAGCGCGGCCACATCTACATCGCGCAGCCGCCGCTGTACAAGGTCAAGCACGGCAAGGAGGAGCGCTACATCAAGGACGACCACGAGCTCTCGCATTACCTGCTGCAGCTGGCGCTCGATGGCGCGCGCCTGTATCCGAACGCGCAGGCAATCGACGCAAAGCAGCCGATCGTCGGATCCGCTCTGGCCGAACTCGCGCGCCAGTACCTGCTCGCCGACGCAGTCGTGCAGCGGCTGGAGAGCGTGATCGACCGCGGCGCGCTCGATGCGATCATGAACGGCGTCGCGCTGGACCTGCGCGACGCCGCGGCGGCCGAAGCCTCCGCCCGCGCACTCGAAGCCTCGATGGGCAATCACACGGTCAGCGTGTACGCGCAATACGACAGCGTGACCGACAAACACCGGCTGCGCATCGAGCGGCGCCACCACGGCAACATCAAGGCGAGCCATATCGACGCCGAGTTCACGCACGGCGCCGATTACGCGGCGCTGGCCGAGGCGGCGCGCACCTTCAAGGGGCTGGTCGGTGCGGGCGCACGGGTGGCGCGCGATGACGGGAAGAATGCGGGCGACAAGGCACGCGAAGCTCCGGTCGAGGACTTTCGCGGCGCAATGCAGTGGCTGCTTGCGCAGGCCGAATCCGGCGTCGGCAAGCAGCGCTACAAGGGCCTGGGCGAAATGAACCCGGAGCAGCTATGGGAAACGACGATGGATCCCGCGGTGCGCCGCCTGCTCAAGGTGCAGATCGAGGACGCGATCGGCGCCGACCAGATCTTCACCACGCTGATGGGCGACGAGGTCGAGCCACGCCGCCAGTTCATCGAAGTCAACGCGCTGGCGGCCGGCAACATCGACGTCTGAGCTCCGGCCTCATGCCGGCGGCAGGTCGAACAGGCTGGTGGCTTCGAGGTCCAGCACTTCCTGGCCGGATGTATTGAAAAGCTGCCAGCGCCAGCGCAGGATCCCCAGCGTCGGCTGGCTGCGCGAGCGCCGGGTTTCCAGCACCTGCGCACGCAGCGTCAGCGCATCGCCGGGGCGGACCGCGTTGGGCCATTTCACGTAAGCCACGCCCGGCGAGGCGAACGACTCCGAGTCGTGCAGCACCGCCTCGGTTGCCAGCCGCATCGCGATGCCGCAGGTCTGCCAGCCGCTCGCGATCAGTCCGCCGAACCGCCCCGCCTGCGCGGCTGCGGGGTCGGTGTGGAACCACTGCGGGTCGTACTCGCGCGCGAAATTCAGCACGGCGGCCTCGGTGACGAGGTATGGCCCGGCTTCGATCACCTGGCCCGCGTAGAGGTCGGCGAATTTCACTCAGTAGGTCTCCAGGTGCAGACGCCCCTCGCGCTTCAGGGACGCGGCCACGGCGCTCCATGAAAGCCCCGCATGTTGCGCGATGTCGCGCAGCGCGAGCACCACGCCCTCTTCCATCGCCTTCAGTCCGCAGACGTAGAAGCAGGAGTTGGGGTCGGCCAGCATCGGCGCGAGATCGGCGGCGCGCTCGCGCATCACGTCCTGCACATAGCGCTTCGGCTGCCCCGGCGTGCGCGAGAACGCGAAATTGATGTCGATGAAGTCCTTCGGCAGGTTCTGCAGCGGGCCGAAGTAGGGCAGGTCCTCCTTGGTGCGGGCGCCGAAGAACAGCAGCAGCTTGCCGCCCTCGAACTTGCCTGACTTGCGCAGGCGGCGGCGCCACTCGGTCATCGCGCGCATCGGCGCGCTGCCGGTCCCGGTGCAGATCATCACGATGTTGGAACGCGGATGGTTCGGCATCAGGAAGCTGGCGCCGAACGGGCCGATCACCTGCACCTTGTCGCCCACCTTCAGGTCGCACATGTAGTTGCTCGCGACGCCGCGCACGGGATTGCCCTGGTGGTCCTGCAGGACCCTCTTGATCGTCAGCGCGAGATTGTTGTACCCGGGCCGCTCGCCGTTGCGCGCGCTCGACACCGAATACTGGCGCGGATGGTGCGGCCGGCCGCGGGCGTCGACGCCCGGGGGAATCACGCCAATCGACTGGCCCTCGAGCACCGGAAACGGCATGGCGCCGAAGTCCAGCACGATGTGGTGCGTGTCGTATTCGCGGCCGACCTCGGTCACGCGCACGTTGCCTGCGACCGTGGCCGTCACGAACTTCTCGGCGCCCCTCGGCCCGTACAGGTTCGTGTACGCGTGCGCGGCGGACCACGGTGGAACGGTGGCGTTGTATTCGCTGGC
>JBAIYN010000222.1:0-2568 GCA_037915775.1 Burkholderiales bacterium
GCAACCAGACTGAGCAGGGTCAGGAAATAGAACGCCTTCTTCTGCCGCTCGCGCCGCGCCTCACGGTGCGGCAGCAGGTTGACGCGGATCTTCATTCGTCGAATCTCCGCATCGCCAGGCCGCACGGCGTCAACAACGCCGGCGCATCAAGGCGTAACTGTTTCTCGCGGATGTTGGGCGAAATCTCCATGCCCTTGAACGGCGAGATCACCGATGTCGGCACCTGCGCCCGCTCCATCAGGGCGTCCGCCAATCCGGGGAGAACCGCAGAGCCGCCTGCAAGCATGATCTGATCGATGCGCGTGTACGGCGTCGAAGTGAAGAAGAATTGCAGTGCGCGCGTGATTTCCGTGACCGCGGCATCCACGAAGGGCTTCAGCACGTCCGTCTCGTAGTTCGCCGGCAGGTCTCCACTTCGCTTCTTCTGTTCCGCTTCGTCCGCCGGAATGCCGTAGGTGCGGGCGATATCGCCCGTAAGCTGCTGGCCGCCGAATGGCTGCTCGCGCTCGTAGATCGCTTCGCCGTCGTGCATGACCGTGACACTGGTCGAATTCGCACCCATGTAGAACACCGCGATCACCAGCCCTTCCCCATTATTGGGCAACTGACTGATCAATCGCTGCAAGGCGCTGCGCATTGCATACGATTCGACGTCGACGACGACCGGCTTCAACCCGGCAGCCTGCGCCACCGCCATGCGGTCTTCGACCTTTTCCTTGCGCGACGCTGCGATCAGAACCTCGACGTCGTCGGGGGCGTTTGGGATCGGTCCCAGCACCTGGAAATCTAGGCTGACCTCGTCGAGCGCGAATGGAATGTACTGGTTGGCCTCGCTCTCAACCTGCATCTCGAGCTCCTGCTCGCGCAGGTTCGCGGGCAACGCGATGCGTTTGGTGATCACGGCAGACGCCGGCAACGCCATCGCGACATTCTTGAATTTCGTACCAGAGCGCCGCCAGGCGCGCTTCACCGCCTCGGCAACGACATCGATCTTGTCGATGTTCCCATCGACGACGGCACCGCGCGGCAGCGGCTCGATCGCGTAGCGCTCGAGCCGAAACGTCCCGACGCTCGGCTCGGACAACTCGACGATCTTCACACTCGACGATCCGATGTCCAGACCGATCAGAGGCGGCGTCTGCGACGACAAGAACGGCAGCTCGAAGGCCAAGGTGGCACTCCCCAAAACACACAATGCGCCTCGATAGATGCTCCGGAACTCCGGAGAGAAAACGGCGGCTGGTCAGCAAGTTCCGACGCGTTCACGCGATCAGCGTCGTCCGACGATTTTCCTTATCTTTCGAGCGGTTACCGCTGTTTCATTGCATGGTACTTGAAATCCTATCAACAGAACAAAAAGATCGACAAGCCCTACGAACGGACGATCGTCGCGAGTGCCGCTTTGACGGTCGCACGAACTGCTGAACTTTGCGCCGCTGCCGCATTCGAATCGACTAGCCTGGCCGGCCTCCACAATCCGGCCCGACTATAATTTCTGTCATTCTTTCTATTGTGACCGCCGCCTCACAACCGCGCCAAGCGCCCGCTGGCCGCCGGTGGTCCGCAGCACCAGGTGTCCGCTGAATCCCGACGCGCAGTCTCGCGCACGCAACAGTTCCGCGCTCTTCTGAGCCTTCGGTGGGTCCGGCTCGGCCTAGGAGCCGTCGGTTTGGCGGCGGCTGGTGCCGCCACAGCGTTTCTCATGCTGTCGTTCGTTTTCGCGATCGCGTACTCGAGTCTGCCCAACATCGAGGCCCTCACCGATTACCGGCCGAAGATTCCGCTGCGCGTCTGGACCTCGGATGGCGTGCTGATCGGCGAATTCGGCGAGGAACGCCGCGACTTCGTCCCGATCAATGAGGTGCCACCTCGAATCAAGCAGGCCATCCTTGCCGCAGAAGACGACAACTTCTATCACCATCGCGGAGTCGACTACCTGGGCATCGTGCGTGCCGCGCTGGCAAACTTCGCATCCGGACGGCGCGGCCAGGGCGGCAGCACGATCACGATGCAGGTCGCCCGCAACTTCTATCTGAGTTCGGAGCGCAGCTACCTGCGCAAGATCTATGAGATCGCGCTTGCCTACAAGATCGAGTCCCAGCTGACCAAGGACAAGATCCTCGAGGTCTACATCAATCAGATATTCCTCGGCCAGCGCGCCTACGGCTTTGCCGCCGCCGGTCAGGTCTATTTCGGCAAGAAGCTGCTCGAACTGTCGGTCGGCGAAGCCGCAATGCTGGCTGGTCTACCGGCCGCGCCCAGCGCATACAACCCATGGGCGAATCCGCGCCGGGCGAAGGCGCGCCAGCAGTACGTGCTGTCGCGGATGCTCGCACTGGGGTTCATCGACAAGCGCTCATACGACGCAGCGGTTGCGGAGCCGTTCAAGCCGCGCATCGCGATGGCGATGTTCTCGCCGCAGCCGGCGCGGTCGCGCGTTCCAGCCGAATACGCGGCGGAAATGGCGCGCCAGATGATGTTCGACGTGTTTCACGAAGAGACCTACACGCGCGGACTGAATGTCTACACGACGCTGGTCAGCAGCGAGCAGCAGGCCGCTTATTCGGC
>JBAIYN010000668.1:0-2930 GCA_037915775.1 Burkholderiales bacterium
TCCTCGGCCCGTCGGGCTGCGGCAAGACCACGCTGCTGCGGATCGTCGCCGGGCTGGAGCAGCAGACGCGCGGCCGGGTGATCCAGAACGGGCGCGACGTGTCGACCGCGCCGCCGGCGGCGCGCGACTACGGCATCGTGTTCCAGTCGTACGCGCTGTTCCCCAACTTGACGATCCGTGACAACGTCGCCTACGGGCTGATCAACCGGCGCCGGCCGCGCTCCGACATCGACGCGCGGGTGAAGGAACTGCTGACGCTGGTCGGCCTGCCCGACGCCGGGCCGAAGTACCCGGCGCAGATGTCGGGCGGACAGCAGCAGCGCGTGGCGCTGGCGCGCGCGCTCGCCACGTCCCCCAGCCTGCTGCTGCTCGACGAGCCGCTGTCGGCGCTCGATGCCAAGGAGCGCGAGCGGCTGCGCGGCGAGATCCGCCAGCTGCAGCAGCGCCTGCGCGTCACGACGATCATGGTCACGCACGACCAGGACGAGGCGCTGTCGATGTCCGATCGCGTGGTGGTGATGAACCACGGCGTGATCGAGCAGGTCGGCACGCCGCTGCAGGCGTACGAGCAGCCGGCCACGCCGTTCGTGGCCGACTTTCTCGGCAAGGTCAACGTGCTGCGCGCGGTCGCGCTCGGCGGAGGCCGCTACCGGGTCGGGCGAGTGGAACTGACGACGACCGCCAACGGCGTCGATGCCGGCGCCGCGGTCAGGCTGTACCTGCGCCCGGAGGACCGCATCCTGTCCGACACCGGCCCGGTCGAGTCGATGCCGAACGCGCTGCGGGCGACGGTGAAGTCGCTCGAGTTTCTCGGCACCTTCTGCCTCGCGCGCATCGACGTCGACGGCTTCGATGGGCAGCCGATGACGATCTATTTCTCGCTGAACCAGGCGCTCGAAATGGGAATCCGCGCCGGCGCACAGGTGCCGCTGGCCCTGCGGCCCGAGCGCTTCCGCGTGTTCACGGCGGCGGCATGAGCGTCGCGCTCGGCCAGCCGGTCGTGCCGCGCGGGCTCGCGCTGTGGCGCGAGGCGCTCGCCGCGCGCGGTGGACTGGTGCTGCTCGTGCTGGCGCTGCTGGTGTTCCTGACCGTGCCGCTGGCGACGCTGCTCGTGCGCAGCCTCGAGGATCGCGGCGGCGCCTTCGTCGGGCTGGCGAATTTCGCCACCTATTTCGCGTCGCCCGCGTTCGGCTTCTCGGCGACCAACACGCTCGTCTTCGCCGGATTGACCACGCTGATCACGGTGCCGCTCGCGTTTGTCTTCGCCTACGCGATCCAGAGGAGCTGCATCCCGGCCAAGGGCCTGTGGCGCAACATCGCGATGATCCCGATCCTCGCGCCGTCGCTGCTCGCGGCCCTGTCGTTCATCTACCTGTTCGGCAACCAGGGCTGGCTGAAGGGCGTGCTCGCGTGGTTCGGCCTGGCGACCGTCTACGGCATGCCGGGCATGGTGCTGGCGATGACGTTCGCATCGTTTCCGCACGCAGTGATGATCATGCTCGCCGCGCTCGCGCTGTCGGACGCGCGCCTGTACGAGGCGGCAGATTCGCTTGCCACGCCGGAGTGGCGCAAGTTCATCACCATCACGCTGCCCGGGGCGCGCTACGGCCTGATCTCGGCGGCGATGGTCGTCTTTACGATGACCGTGTCCGAGTTCGGCGTGCCCAAGGTAATCGGCGGCAACACCAGCGTGCTCGCGATCGACATCTACAAGCAGGTGATCGGGCAGCAGAATTTCTCGATGGGCGCGGTGGTCGGCCTGATCCTGCTGGTGCCGGCGCTGGCGGCGTTCTTCATCGATCACATGGTGCGCACGCGGCAGAAGGCGCTGCTGACCGCGCGCAGCGTGCCGTACAGCGCGCGACCGTCGCTGGTGCGCGACGGCGTGCTGCTCGCGTACGTGCTGGTGATCTCGGCGCTGCTGCTGCTCGTGCTCGGGATGGCGGTGTTCGGCTCGTTCGTCAGGGTGTGGCCGTACAACCTGTCGTTCACGCTCAATCACTACACGTACGGATTCGAGGAGGCCGGGGTCGACGATGCGTGGCACAACAGCGTCAGGATGGCGGCCTGGTGCGCGGCGCTCGGTGCGGCCGTCACGTTCGCCGGCGCGTACTGGCTCGAGAAGGTGGGGCGGCAAAGCGCGCGCGGCTTGAACTGGCTGCGGGCACCGATCCAGCTGCAGGCGATGCTGCCGATGGCGGTGCCGGGGATGGTGCTCGGCATCGGCTACATCCTGTTCTTCAACCATCCGGCCAATCCGCTGAACTTCCTGTACGGCACGATGACGATCCTCGTGGTCTCCACCATCGCGCACTACTATTCCTCGAGCCACCTGACCGCGGTCACCGCGCTGAAGCAGCTCGACAACGAATTCGAATCGGTGTCGGCCTCGCTGAAGGTGCCGTTCTACAAGACCTTCTGGCGCGTGACGGTCCCGGTCTGCCTGCCGGCGGTCATCGACATCAGCCGCTACTACTTCGTGAACGCGATGACGACCATCTCGTGCGTCGTGTTTCTGTATTCGCCGAAGACGACGCTCGCGGCGATCTCGATCCTGCAGCTCGACGAGGCGGGGGCCGCCGGCTCGGCCGCGGCCATGGCCAGCCTGATCGTCGCCACGTCGGCGGTGGTGACGGCGGCCTTCTTCGTCGTCGAGTGGTGGCTGATCCGTCGCACGCAGGCATGGCGCGCCGGCCGCTGAAACGAACAACGGGCAACTGACAACGAGCAACGACCATGATCCGCGGCAACGACCCCATTCTTCTGACCCCCGGCCCCCTGACCACCTCTCTCGAAACCAAGCAGGCGATGCTGCGCGACTGGGGCTCGTGGGACGCGGCCTTCAACCAGATCACGCTGAGCCTTTGTCGCGATCTCGTCGACATCGTCGGCGGCGCTGACCAGTACGTGTGCGTGCCGCTGCAGGGCAG
>JBAIYN010000493.1:0-3926 GCA_037915775.1 Burkholderiales bacterium
ATCCACCCTGGCGCCGCAAAACCACGCCGGCACGGGTGGCGCCTTGGGACCTAAACGATTATGAGTCTCAAACGGGTGCCACGGTGACGGCCCATGGCATTGGAAGGCGTGAAGGAGCCCGTCTCGATGGAAGCCAACGTCCTGTACAGGACGGCACTGATCCCCGATCGAGATCGACCGAGCGGACCGATCACAACCGCCCGTCGACGGCGAACCGCGATGCTGTATGGGGCGCTCGTCTTGGCTGGCGAGGGTCTGGCCGTGCTCGCCAGGTCTTCGGGAGTCCTGGGCTTTGGCCTCGGTCTCATCGTCCCGGGTGGCGGGTTTCTGGCGTACGCCGCGGGAGGTCCGTTCCGCATCCTTGAGCACGTCGGCCTCGCCGTCCTCACGTTCGTGCTCTTTCTGGTTGCGCTCTTCGCGTGGTTCGGGAGCGGGAACATCCTCGCGCCGCCAGTCATCTGGCTGGGCAGCGCCCTCGTGGCTGGAGCGATGGGACACCACGAAACCTGGCCGTTCGCCATCGTCTTCGTGCCGGGGCTCGTCGTCGTGGGCACAGCTACTGGCCTCTTCCTTGAGCGGCGCAACCTGATGGCCGCACGAGCCCGCCGGGAGCGACGCAACGCCTTTCTGTCCGACTCCCGGGCCGTCGCGACGCCCATGGATCGCGCCACGTCACTGCCGGTCGTGGAGGAACTCTCTACAGAGGACCTCGCCGCGATGCGCTTCCTTCTTGACCGGGGTCTCCAGCCCGTGGCCGAGTTCAACGGGTTCGACTGGATCGAGCAGTTCCAGACCTCCGCTGTACGGTATCAGGTCATGGGGGCCTCTTACGCGCTCTCGCTCGTCCACTTCACCCACTTACCGGCGCTGCGTGGGTACCTGTCGACCGCCCAGCAGAACTTGATCCAGAAGATGCAGGATCACCGCGTGTGGAGGTACTGGGCGCTCGAGAACGCCTGGGGGAACCTCCGCCTCGATCCGGACCCGATGGCGCCGGAGACCCACGACAATGTGATGTACTCGGGATGGTACGCCGCCATGATCGCGATGTACGCCTCGATTACCGGTGACGATCGGTACGACAGACCCGGTGCGATCACGCTACGACATCCGGGCGGGCACGAGTTTGTCTACGACTTCCCCTCGGTGGCTCGAATCCTCGCGGACAACTTCGGACGCTCCGACTTCTGTCTGTTCCCCTGCGAGCCGAACTGGATCTACACCATCTGCAACAACTTCGCGGGCATTGCCCTCAAGACGCACGATCGCCTGCGCGGCACGGACTACTGGTCCACCGTGGGGCCCATCTACCGGAGGAAGATCGACGACGAGTTCATGACCGTCGACGGCCGGCTTGTGGCCATCCGCTCGGCGCGGACGGGTCTGACGATTCCCGCGCTCACCTCTGTGATGGCGGATGCAGGCTCGGCGTTCTACCTGCACCCGCTGCTTCCCGAGATCGCCCGGCGCTCTTGGGAGATTGTGCGGCACGATCTCCTCACGCTCACGGACGGCGGCGTCGAGCTCGCGATGCGGGGATGGGATCTCATCGACACTGGGAACTACCGGCGATCGAACGCGACGACGGTCGCTGCGGTGATGGCGACCGCGGTCGAGATGGGTGACGCGCACATTGCTCACATCCTCCAACAGCGCTTCGAAGCCGACCATCCAGTTGTGGCCCAGGGCGGTGTACGACATCACCCCGGCGTCTCCGTTACGGGCCACATCTCAGCCTTCAACGCGCGGGCCGGGCGGCCCAACGCGATGCACGACCTCGTGGCTGTCGGCGTACCGGAGGCGTGGCGGAACGGCCCGCTGCTCGATGACGTCGAGTATCCGAGCGTGCTGGTCGCCCGGGCGGTCAGTGACGGGCGCGCCCTCGAAGCCGTCCTGTATCCAGGCAACGGCAAGAGTCGCCAGATGCTGGGTCTCTCGCAACTGCGACCGCGCTGCCGCTACCATTGCGAAGGGACAGTCGCAGCAGAGGTGACCGCCGACGCTGCGGGACGCGCCAGCGTGGCCGTCGATCTTGACAGGCGTACCGAGATTCGCCTGCGCCCGGTTGAGTAGAGGACGACGAGGATGGCGTGCTGTGCGATTGGTGTGGCGATCACGGCAGCGGTCGTGTGGGCTGTCCGCTTCGTTCGCCGCCGCGTCCTGAGACGAGCCTCAGGGATCGAAGCGGCGGCTTGGCGTGTGCAGACGTGGAGAGCGGACACGTCCTCCAACACGCCGGTGGCGCGGTCCGGTGCAGGAACCGCGAGCTATTGATGCCGAACTGTCCATGGGACTGCCTGGGAAGGTCTTCAAGAGCCCCATGCCGTTTGGCGACTGGGATCAGGAAGGCCATCTCCTCCACGACTACCACGACGTCACGGCGTCGGTGTTCACCATCGCGATGATGCTTGGTGGTGTCGCGGGAATGCCCTGGGGATCAGGGGGCACGATTCCGGGCGCCAAGCCTGGCCGAGGGGTGCCATGCAAAATGTGGAAGTGACCCGGACAATTGACGCGCCCGTGCAAACCGTGTGGGATCGCTACACGGACCATCTCTCGTGGAGCGAATGGGCCGGCCTCGGCAAGGTGCAACTGGAACGCGAAGGGACGCCACCGCCGAACGGTGTGGGGTGTGTGCGCGTCTTCTCCAACGCCGGCCTGAAGACCGTGTACGAGGAGGTGCTGTCGTTCGAGCCGCCGCGGCGGATGACGTATCGCATCGTGCGCGGTCCGGTTCCGATCAGGGATCACCTCGGTGAGGTGTTGTTCGAGCCGACAGATGCGGGAACGCGGATCACCTGGCGCTGCCAGTTTGAGTCCACGATTCCCGGCCTCGGCGGATTGTTCCGCCTGCTCATCGCGCGCGTGTTCCGCAACGCGCTTGCGGGCTTGGCACGAGTGCTGTCCGCTTCACCGCGACACTGAGCTGCCAAGATCAACAGGCTCCAAGGACGGTCGTTCGCGCCGGCAGCATCCGAGGCCGCTTACCTTACCGCCACTTCGAGACCCTCTACGACGAGCCGCCCGCAGAATCTACGATGTTCTGGGGGTTGCGCTGTGCGACGATGTCCTCCAACCGCTGCCGCACCAGCGGGTTCAGTTCGGGGTGTGTGACGATGTAGAAGCGGTTAGCGCCGAAGGGTCCAAACTCCTCGAACCGTCCGGCGAGTTGTGCCTCTCAGCGACGGTGATTGCAGCCTTCGGCTCTCAGCAGTAGTAAGAAGCCGGCCAGTCGCTGCCCGACCAACCGAGGAGGATTCACCATGCCGTCACCGTACGCCGGATACACCGGTTTGAGAGTTCAGGTCGATCGTGGAGTCGCGTTCGTTACAATCGACCACCCACCGATCAACCTCCTCGACCTGGTGTTGATTCAGGAACTCGACCGGCTAGGACGTGAGTTGGAAGCGGACGACGATGTCCGCGTGGTGGTCTTCCAGAGCGCCGACCCGGATTTTTTCATCGCCCACGCTGACGTCACGTTGATTCAGCAGTTGCCGAAGGAAGTCCCACCCAAAGCTACGACACTTGGGGCGTTCCACCAGATGGTCGAACGCTTTCGCATGATGCCCAAGGCCACCATCGGCAAGATCGAAGGGCGTGCTCGCGGCGGTGGCAGCGAACTGCTGCTCTCGCTCGACATGCGGTTCGGCGCTCTTGGCCGGGCGATCCTGGGCCAGCCCGAGGTGGCGGTGGGGATCATTCCCGGTGGGAGCGGCACGCAACGGCTGCCGCGACTGATGGGCCGCGGTCGCGCGTTGGAAGTCATTCTGGGCGCGCAGGACTTTTCTGCTGAGCTGGCCGAACGGTACGGCTACATCAACCGCGCCTTGCCGCCCGAACAGCTGACGCCCTTCGTCGAGCAACTCGCGTATCGCATCGCTTCTTTTCCGGCTCCGGCTATCGCTCTGGCCAAGGCGGCGGTG
>JBAIYN010000438.1:0-1872 GCA_037915775.1 Burkholderiales bacterium
CGCGAGGACCGCGAGATGCTGGGCGAGCTGTTCGCAATGGTGCGCTTTCAATCCGCCGCCATCGCCTATGCCTCGCGGCCCGACCCCTTCCAGGCCTTTTGCCTGGCGATGCTGGGCGGCGTCATGAAGCGCCTCGTCCACCTGGAGTTCGCCATGGAGCGAACGGTAGACTATCCGCCCGGGCCGCCGCCGACCGACGGCCATCCGAGCGCCCGCGATTGGTACCCCGAACTGGCACTCTTGCTTCCCGACCGGGTCGAAAAGCGATGAGGACCCTGGCGGGATGGTTGTTCGACGTGTACGCGCAGGGCGACGGGGTGAGCGCCTGGCTGATCGACGCCGAGGGCGCCGCGCACCACCTGCGCGACCGGTTGGAAATCTCATTCTTCGCCGGCGGCGAGAGAGAGGAGCTGCACGCCGTCTGCGCCTGGCTGCGCGGCGCGGGCCTGCCCGTGCGCCTCCACCGCGCCGAGCGCTATGACCTTTTTTTGCGGTCGAGCCGCGTGCTCCTCGAGGTCCGCGTGCGCGTGCCCGCGCTCTACGAGCGGATCGTGCGGCGCGTGACCGATACCTTTCCCACCCTCGATTATTACAATGCCGATCTCACCGTCCCGCAGGTTTATTACCTGGAACGCGACCTCTTTCCGCTGGCTCGCTGCGAGGCGCTCGTGAACGAGGCGAACGAGATTCTCGACGTTGCGGCGGAAGACTCGCCGTGGGACCTGGACTATCGCCTACCGCTGCTGCGGACGCTGCTCCTGCGCCTCGAAGGGGAGAACCGGAACCCGAACCATGGTTATCGCGCGCCGCTCGAGATCACGTACGACGAGCGCACCTACGTCGTGGAGGCCGACGACCCGCGCCATCTCGTCACGCGCGTCCGCGACCATCTTGTGCGCGCCGACCCGGACGTGATCCTGACCGATTGGGGTGACTCGTTCCTCCTGCCGCAGCTCCTGGATCTCGCGCGGCAGTACGGCGTCGACCTTCCGCTCAACCGCGATGTCCGGCTCAAGCCGCACGTCCGCCCGGCCCAATCCTACTTTTCCTACGGCCGCATCATCTACAAGACCTCTTCGCAGCTCTTGTTCGGACGCTGGCACATCGACCGCGAGAACGCATTCCTGACCGACGACTATGGTCTCGACGGCGCGCTGGAGGTGGCGCGGCTGACCAAGCGGCCCGTGCAGCAGACGGTACGCACCTCCACCGGCTCGGGCATCAGCGCCATGGAGGTGAACACTGCCTACAAGATGGGCTGCCTGATCCCCTGGCGCAAGCGCGAGCCGGAAGAATTCAAGTCCGCGCTCGACCTCCTGGTCTCGGACAAAGGAGGGCTGACCTATCAGCCGATTTCGGGGCTGCACTATGGCGTGGCGGAACTGGATTTCGCCTCGATGTATCCGGCGATCATGGCGCGCTTTAACGTCTCGCCCGAGACGATTCACTGCCGCTGCTGCCCGGAGTCGCGCGTCCCCGAGATCGGCTATCCCGTCTGCCGGCGGCAAAAGGGCCTGGTGCCCCAGACGCTCGCGCCGCTCATCGAAAAACGCTTTGCCTACAAGCGCGCTGTGCGCCAGGCCGCATCGCCCGACCTGAAAGAGCTTTACCGCCGCCGCGTGTCAGCTCACAAGTGGCTGCTCGTCACCTGCTTTGGCTATCTGGGGTACAAGAACGCGCGCTTTGGCAAGATCGAGGCGCACGAGGCGGTGACGGCCTATGGCCGCGAGGCGCTCCTGCGCGCCAAAGAAGTAGTCGAGGATCAGGGCTTTCGAGTGCTGCACGGGCTCACCGACTCGCTCTGGATTCAGCGACTGGGAACGACGGAACGGGACTATATGGCGCTGGTGCGCGCCATTGAGCGTGCGACGA
>JBAIYN010000592.1:0-3521 GCA_037915775.1 Burkholderiales bacterium
GACGATTGCGACACGGTGCTGACTCCCATCGGCATGCGGGGCGCTCAGCCTGCCGCAATCCCGCCGGCTTGTCTCCGGGCGCTGCATCACGCGCGCCACGAGGATGTGCGCGGCCTGGCTGGACCTGCATCGCCGATGCACTGGCCAGGCGCGACCCCGCGCCGGATTCGCCACGCTGCGCGGCCACGTCAGTGGTTGACGTCCGTCCGGTCCGCGCTCACCGCCAGGAAGGCGCCGAGAGGAATTCGCTGCGGCCACACCGATTCGATCGCCCGCGCGGCGAACCCGCCGGCGGGTGCGACGATCGCGCTGCGAAGGACGACGTCGTCGACGGCTATCTGGTCGAACAGCGCGCGAACCTCGGCGGCGGTGTGCCAGTGGGCGCCCTTGTATCCGCCGGCGCCGCCGTGGCGACCCTTCTGCAGGTACAACACGCTATGGCGATTCAACAGGCCGAGCACGATGCGTCGCCGCGCGACTCGAACCATCTCGCGCAAAGCCCGCATCTGGTCCGCGACGAAGCACAGCGCGGTCACCGACACGGCGCAGTCGAAGCTGCGGTCGCCGAACGGCAGCGCCTCGGCCCGGCCCGCAACATCGAGTTCGCCCTCCCGCGCTCGTTCGCGCGCGTAAGCCAGCCACTCCTGGTTCGGGTCGAGGCCGATCACCGGGCCTATCGTCTCGCGGGCGAACCGGCGCGTGAAATGGCCGGTGCCGCAGCCGATGTCCAGCAGCGAGGACTCTCGCGAGAGCCGCAGCAGCGACCTGAGCAGCGCGTACTCGACCTGCGCGATCCATCGCCCGCGCGGCGTGTCGTACCAGGCATCGTAGGTCTCGGGCTTCACGGCGCGGGGGACGTTACCGGGCACGCCGTTGCTTCCGCTTCGCGATCTCGCCTCGGGTGCCGCGTTAAAGCCCCAGCACCGGCGATCGCGTCAGCGCCACGCCGACGATGTAGGCGAACGTTGCCAGTGCGGCCACGAAGGCAAGCGTGCGCTGCGTGCGGGTCCGTCCGTACCTGAGCGCGATCGCGCCGAGCACGATGTAGGCGATCAGCCCGACGATCTTTGCCATCAGCCAGGGCTGCTGGGTCGGCACCAGGTGCGCGATCACCGCCATCGTGATCGCCGAGGCGAGCAGCAGCGTGTCGACGACATGGGGCGCGACACGCACGAAGCGCGCATTCAGCCAGCGCGAGCCGGCCAGCATCAGCAGCCCGCGCGCGAAGAAGCCGGTGCCGCTCGCGATCACGCAGGTGATGTGGACCGCCTTCAGCGTCGCGTACATTCGGTCCTTACCCCGGCCGGCCGTCGGGACGCGGCCGCAGATAGATCAGCGCGCTGCGCGCGGCCCACGGCAGGACGGCGGCGCACCACAGCAGGATCGCCGCCAGCGTGAACCACGCCGACCGCGCCGGAAAGGCATCGACCAGCAGGCGCACCAGCACCGCCGCCTGCAGCGTCCAGAACAGCAGCCACGTGATGCTGTCGGCGACGAGCTGCCGCCCGCTGTGTCCCGCGGTGACGCGCGTGACCATTGCGAGCATCGTGGTGCCGAAGAACCCCATCGTCAGCGCATGCAGCGGCGCGAGCCCGAGCGACGCTTGCTCGGCGCCGAGCAGCGCAGCGGCGGCGTTCCACGCATACAGCGCGAAGGCGATGCCTAGCCACAGGAACCCCAGGTGAAGCATCGCCAGCAGCCGGTTGCGCAGGCTCTGCACGATGCCCCAGCGCCAGGCGACGAACAGCAGCAGCGCAGTGGCGGCGATGTCGAACAGAACGCGCACCAGGCTGGCGAGGCCCGATCCGCTCAGGATCACGATCACCGGCAGCAGGCCATGCCCCACCACGATCGCGAGAAACGTCCACAGCAGCCACAGCGGCCGCCACGCGTCGAGCAACGGCACCACGTTGGCGGTGAAGAACGGAATCAGCCGGTGCGCGACCGTCACGAACACCGGAGCGACGAAGAGCCAGATCGTCAGCATCTCGGCCGAATGAATCCAGCGCAGGTCGAGGCGCACCACGCCGACCGCAAAGGCCAGGTGCGACAACGTGCCGATCGTGAAGGCGGCGAGCACGAGCCGCGCATGGACCTGGTCGCTGAGCCGGCTGGCACGGATAAGCCGAAAGATGCGCAGCAGCAGCAGGCCCCATGCGACTGCAAGCAGCAGCGCGCCGGCGGCGATCAGAGACAGGCTCGTCTGCGCGCCGATCAGCGCGGTTGCGAGTGCGATCAGCGCGATCACGCCGGGCACGACCAGCACACGCGCGGTCGGCGGCACCACGTTCAGCCATTTCGGTCCGGCGGTGAACAGGAAGCCGAACATGAAGAACGGCAGGAAACCGTTGAGCATCAGCCAGCCGTGCATCCATGCCGGCGGCAGTTCGAGAGCGATCGGATCGCCCGCGCTGCGCGCGACGATCTGCACCAGCCACCAGACCGACGCGGTGCCGATGCCGAGCATGCCGAAGAAGAAGTACAGCCGGTGCGGCGCGGCGAGCAGCCAGCGCAGCGAGGTTCCGGCGGCAGGTGGGGAGCGGTCTTCGATCAGCGGAAGCGTCTTCGGCGTCATCGCTCGCGCGATTGTCGCAGGAACGCCGGCACCAAAGGCCCGATCGCGTCGAGGGTGTTCTTGACCAGCAGGCCGAACTCGGTATCGCCTTCCATCACCAGCGCGCGCTCGAAGAACAGCGTGTCGGCGTCCTCTTCGCCGCTCGCCATGCGCCAGAACGCGCTTGCCGTCGCACAGACGCGCAGCGCGACCTCGCTTCCGCGCGGCGCGAGCGCGAAGCCGCGCGCGCCGAGTGCCAGCCGCATCTTCACGCCGAAGTCGCTGACGTGCACTTCGACGCAGCGATCGGCAAGCGCGGCGCGCGCGTCGGCGTCGAGACGCGGCGGCAGCACGCGGTTGAGCACCTTGGCCAGCACGAACGACGGCGGCTCGATCGGCAGCCGCTCGATCAGGCGCCGCACGGCGTCCGGCGGTGCGGGCAACGACGGCAACGGCAGCGCTGCGTTCATGCGTAACTCCATTCGAATCCCGGGTGGCGGTGCGCGTAGCCATCGGCCGGCGCGCCGGGAAGCCCTTGCTCGATCAGTTCGGCGAGCGCCGCATCGGCATCGGCGCCGCGATTGAACACGCGGTCGAATGCATCGATCACCGCTTCGAAGTTGCGCGCGATCGGCGACAGCCGCAGCCGGCGCACGCCGGCGTCGACGAGCGCGGCGCGCCATGCGAGCAGGCAGTGCACGCGCGCCGATTGCGTCTGCAGGCCATTGAGCGTCAGAAACGGTTCGCCCTCCTGCGTCTTCAGCACCAGTCCGTCCGGGTGGTCGAGGCAGCGGAACTCGCAGTCGTCGCGGTTGCGCCCGTAGTGGCGCGCGGTGAAGCAGCGCGCGGAGAATGCGAGCGGCATGCGGCCGAACGCAAACACCTCGGTCTCGATCGCGGGCTGGCGCGTCGGCGGATTCACCGCGGCGATCGCGTCGAGCGGCAGCTCCAGCGGCGGCACCCAGCG
>JBAIYN010000274.1:0-2919 GCA_037915775.1 Burkholderiales bacterium
GACGTCCGCATGCTCGTGCGGGCGCCAGCGCGCCTTGAGGGCGGGGGCGACCCAGCTGGCGCGCGCGATGCGCGCTCGGCGGCGCCGCGGCGCGAGCGCGGCGTAGCCGGGCATCCAGCGCAGCGCCCGGTAGAGGCTTGCCGTGGCAACCCGCGCCCAGGCGTCCGTAGCCGTGCCATTCGCCGCTCGAATCGATCGATGCAACGTCCGCAGGCGCCCCGCGCGCAGCAGTTCGAGCCGATAGACAGAGAAGAAGTCCGGGTAGCCGGCAAGCGTTTCGTCCGCGCCCTGGCCGTTCAGCACCACTTTGATGCCGTGGCTGCGTGCCAGGCGCATCAGGTGATAGCCGAGCACAGCGTTCACGCTGTGCACCGGTTCATCCTGGTGCCATATCACCGCGGCGACCGAGTCCCAGACATCGCCCGGCGCGATATCGAGCGGCAGCAGTTGCGCTTGCGTCTGCCCCAAGGTCGCGTCGATATAGGCGCGTTCGTCGAACTGCGGGTCCATGTAGGCCAGCGCGCCGAGTGAGTGCTCGCGCGCGGGGCCGGGCAACTGGCGCGCCATGCTGCAGACGATCGACGTCGAGTCGAGGCCGCCTGAGAGCAGCACGCCGACGGGAACGTCGCTGCGCATGCGCAGCCGGATCGAGTCTTCGAAGAGATGTGCGAAGGCCTCGGCAGGGTCGGCCGGCACGTCGACGCTCTGAGCAGCTTCATCGATCGACCAGTACCGGTGCCAGCGCAGACGGCCACTCAGATCGGCTTCGAACTGTGTCCCGGCGGGAACCTGTCGCGGACCTTCGTAGAACGTTCGCCCGTCCACGTCGAGCCGGCCTTCGAGGAGGAAGTCGGCAAGCGCGACACGGTCGATCGACATGGGCGCCAGACCCGCATCGCGGATTGCCTTGATCTCGGAAGCGAAGACGAGCGACCGGTCGGTGCGGCTCCAGTAGAGAGGCTTGACGCCGAAACGGTCGCGTGCGCCGAAGAGCCGGCGAGTTTGCCGGTCGAAGATGACGAAGGCCCACATTCCGTTCAGGCGAGGCAGGCAGTTCGCTCCCCACTCGACCCAGGCCGCGAGCAGGACTTCGGTGTCGCCGCGCGAGCGGAAGCGGTGGCCCTTCGCGACCAGGTCCTGCCGCAGCTCCTCGAAGTTGTAGATGGCGCCGTTGAAGCAGAGCACGTAGCGCCCGTCGGGGCTGATCATCGGCTGATGACCCGCGCTGGAGAGGTCGAAGATGGAAAGGCGACAGAAACCGATGCCGACGCCATCGCCGCTGAAGTAACCCGAGTCGTCGGGGCCGCGATGACCAAGCACGGCCGTCGCGTGCTCGAGCTGACCTTGGTCGGTTTGCTCCGAGTTAAGCGACGCAACGACGACGAAACCGCACATTCTGACTCAGATCCTCAGCGATGCCGCACGCAGATGCGACCGCTTGCAGCCTGCGTCGCTCATCGATGGTCTTTACACAAGAACCGACCGTGTGCCTACTGGGATCGACGCGAGGTCGGGTCGGGGTAGGATGATTTCTCTCCGTGATCGGGCACGACCCCACCTCGGTCCGCATTGATCGCCCGTACGTCCGCCGGCCGTCAGAGACTCGTGGCGCGCGGTTCGGTACCCTCGTGGCGTCGCAACAACGGTCCGCCATGAACCAGACCGAGCGCTACTACCGCATCGACCAGCTGATCAACGAGCGCGGCCTCGTCGCATTCACGGATCTGATGCGCGCCCTCGAGGTCTCGCGCGCCACCCTCAAGCGTGACCTGGCGCACCTGCGCGATCGCCTGCACGCGCCGATCGTGTTCGACCGCGATGCGGGCGGCTATCGCTACGACCGCGCCACGGCGGGTCCGCGCTTCCAGCTGCCCGGTCTCTGGTTCTCATCGGACGAAATCCTCGCGCTGATGACGATGCACCAGCTGCTCGAGGAACTGGACGCCGGCGGCCTGCTCGGGCGCCATGTGAAGCCGCTGATGGACCGGCTGGCGAAGGCGCTCGGCAGCGAGGAGGCGCCCGCGGGCGAGGTGCGCAAGCGCGTGCGGCTGCTGCGCTCGCAGCAGCGCAAGGCGCCGCTGCAGTGGTTCGAAATCGTCGGCCGGGCGCTGATGTCGCGCCGCCGCCTGCGGATCGACTATTTCACGCGCTCGCGCGACGAACGGTCGACCCGCGAGGTGTCGCCCCAGCGGCTGGTGCATTACCGCGGCAACTGGTACCTGGACGCGTGGTGTCATCGTTCAGACGGTCTACGCATGTTCGCGCTCGACTCGATCGAAGCGGCGGCGTTGCTGGATACGCGTGCCAGGGAGATGCCGCTGCGGCAGGTGGAAAGCGAGGCGGCGGCGGGTTATGGCATCTTTCGCGGCGGCAGGGTGCAGTGGGCGACGCTGGTTTTTTCCGCCGAGGCGGCCCGCTGGGTGCGGGCCGAGAACTGGCACCCCGACCAGGAGGGGCGCGACCTTGCCGACGGCCGCTATGAACTCAAGGTTCCCTATGCGGATCCGCGCGAGCTCGAGATGGACATCCTGCGTCACGCCGAAAACGTCGAAGTGATCGCTCCTGCCGCGCTGCGCGCACAGGTTGCGCGCCGGCTCGCGGCCGCGCGTGCGCGCTACACGTAGCGGGAGAGGCGAGCGGCGATGGCGCGGATCTTTCCTTCCGATTGGCGAGCGCTCGACGCGGCCGGGCCCGCGGCGCGCGAGCTCGAGACGCTCGCCGTGCTCGCGGGTGGCCTGCCCGACTCACTGGCCGTGTTTCACGGCGTGCACTGGACCCGGCTCGACAAGGGCCTCGCCGCGTTCGGCGAGATCGATTTCGTGGTCGTGGCGCCGAGCGGCCGGGTGCTGCTGATCGAGCAGAAGTCGGGCTTTCTTGCCGAGACGCCCGATGGCCTGGTCAAGAAATACCAAGGTAAGG
>JBAIYN010000702.1:0-1813 GCA_037915775.1 Burkholderiales bacterium
CGCGTCGAGCGCGCCTTCGGCCCCGTCGTGGAGGGGGAGGCCGTCGTGTCGGACGAGGGCTTCTCGCCGCGCTACGACCTCGATCGCTGGACGGGCGTGATTACCAAGCCCGGCCACAAGCTCGAGGGCACGAGCATCGTGGACAAGGTGTGCTTCTTCCCGACCGCGAAGGGCGGCATCGCCGCCGGCTGGGCGTTCTACGACATCAAGTGGAAGAAGATCGCGCCCAAGGCCTTCGTTTTCGGCGTCACCAACCCGGTGATGGTGCAGGGCGCCGTGTTTGCCGGCATCCCGATCACCGAGGGCTGGTCGCCGCACCCGCGGGAGGTCGTGAAGACCGGCGACTGGGTGCGCGTCGACCCGGCGCGCAAGACCGTCGAGGTCCTGCGGCGCGCCTAGCGCGCTACTTGCGTTTCTTCCCCGCGAAGTCGAGGTCGTGGATGCCCTCGAGCTCGTCCTTGTACTTCGTGTGGACGGCGTCGAACTCCTTGACCACCTTCGTGAACGCGGCCACGACCGAGGGATCGAAGTGCTTGCCCGCGTCGGCGAGGATGCGCTTGGCGGCCTCCTGGGTGCTGATCGGGCTGTGGTAGCGCTGCGTGGTGGTCATCGCCTCGTAGGCGTCGGCTACGGCCATGATGCGCCCGGGCACCGGGATCTCGTTGCCCTTCAGCTTCTTCGGATACCCCGTGCCGTCCCAGCGCTCGTGGTGCGTGAGCGCCATCACGCGCGCCTGCTCGAGCAGCGGGTCGCGATGCTCGCCGATGATGGCGGCGCCGATCTCCGGGTGCTTGCGCACGAGCTCCCATTCGACCTTGTTCAGCGTGTCGGCCTTCTGCAGCACGTTCTCGGGGATGCCGAGCTTGCCGATGTCGTGCAGCGGCGAGGCCTCGGCGAGGATCTCGACCACCTTGCTCTTCAAGCCCAATGCCTGCGACAGCAGGGCGACGTACTCGGACGTGCGCACGACGCCGTTGGTGAGCCCGCCCTCGCGGATCTCCATCGCACGCGCGAGGCGCCGGATGAGCTGCATGCGCGTGTCCTGCAGCTCCTCGGTGCGCTGCAGGACCTGCTCCTCGAGCGCTCGGCGCTGGTCGACCAGCGCGAGGTGGTTCTTCACGCGCAGCAGGACGATCGGTGCGCTGATCGGCTTGGTGATGTAGTCCACCGCGCCCGCCATCAGGCCGCGCGCCTGGTCCTTCGGATCGCTGCGCGAGGTGACGAAGATCACCGGGATGTGCGACAGCATCGGGTTCGCCTTGAGGCGCGCGCAGACTTCGTAGCCGTTCAGCGACGGCATCTCGACGTCGAGCAGGATCAGGTCGGGCAGCGGATCGGTGTCGGCCGCGGCAAAGGTTTCGTCGCTGTTGGCAGCGAACTTCACGTCGTAGTACTTCTTGAGCATGATGCCGAACAGGTTCCGGATGTCCTCGGAATCGTCGGCGACCAGGATCACGGGCCGGTGGTCCATGCCCGGGGGATTATAGGCGCTTGCGCAATTCCGTCTTGAGGACCTTGCCGTAGTTGTTCTTCGGCAGGCCGTCTACGAATCGGTACTCCCTCGGCCGCTTGAATCGGGCGATGTTGGACAGACAGAGATCGTTCAGCTCCCGCTCCTGAACAGAAAGATTCCTCTTCAAGACGACAAAAGCGACGACTTCCTCCCCCCACTCGGGATGCGGCCGTCCGACCACCGAGCATTCGGCGACCGCCGGATGCCGCAGCAGCACTTCCTCGATCTCGCGCGGATAGATGTTCGAGCCGCCCGAGATGATCATGTCCTTCGAGCGGTCGAGCAGGGTGAGGAAGCCCT
>JBAIYN010000630.1:0-5524 GCA_037915775.1 Burkholderiales bacterium
TGGCGCTGGCGGCATCCGTGATGGCGCTGAAGCCGGCCTGGCAGGAGGCGCCCGCGCAGTATCTCGCCAGCGGCGCGGTGCCGACGATCGCCTGGACCGCGACGCCGCAGGCGCAGCTCGCCAGCCCCGCGCTGCGCGATTCCCTGGAGCGTGCAGCACAGAAGTTGCTGCACCAGGGTGCGCGCCACACCGAACTGACCTGGCCGCGCGTGTTCGACGGCCTGTTCGAGGCGCACCGCGTCGTGCAGGTGTACGAGACCGCGCGTGCGCTGGGGCCGGAGTTCATCTACCGCCGCCAGAGCCTGTCGCAGCGGCTGATCGACATGATCGAGCAGGGCCGTGCGATCCCGACCAGCGACTATCTCGAGGCGCTGCAGCTTGGGCGCGCCTGCATTGCCGCGATCGACAGCCTGTTTGGTGCGGCCGACATGCTGCTCACGTTCAGCGCGGCGGGCGAAGCACCCAAGGGGCTCAATTCCACCGGCGACCCGCTGTTCAACCGTCCGTGGCAGCTGCTCGGCTGCCCGTCCTTGAACATTCCGTTCGGCGTCGGCGAGGCCGGCCTGCCGCTCGGCATCCAGGTCGTCGCGCGGCCGAACGACGATGCGAAGCTGCTCGCCGCGGGCGCGTGGATCGAGAAGAATCTGCGAGACTGAGCCGCCGGTTCGGCCGCCGTCAGCCGTGCGGCAGCGGCGGCAGTGATCGCGGCTTGCGATCCTCGCCCGTGGCCACGTAGACCAGTGTGGCTTCGGTCACCTTCACCACTTCGGTTTCGAGGCGATTGCGCTCGGCGTAGACCTCGACCTCGATCGTGATCGAGGTGTTGCCGGTCTTCAGCACCCGGGCATAGAAGGAGCACAGGTCGCCCACGAAAACCGGATGCTTGAAGAGGAAGCTCGTGACCGCGACCGTTGCCACGCGGCCGTTGGCGCGCCGTGCCGCGAGGACTCCGCCGGCGATGTCGACCTGCGACATGATCCAGCCGCCGAAAACGTCACCGTGGATGTTGGCATCGGCCGGTCCCGGCATCACGCGCAGCACCGGCTCACGGCTCGGCAGTGAAACGCGTTCGGTCATCGATCTCCTCCGTATTCTTCTCGACTCCGGCGCGCATCATGCGATCGACCCAGCGCGGGGCGATCAGCCTAAGCCACAGCCTGCTGCTGCCCGTCACCAGTTCGCGCCTGCGCGCGCGGATCGCGCGCATGATAAGGCGCGCGTACGCATCGACCGGCATCGCATCGAGGTTGCCCAACGCGCGCGGTCCCGCGCGGCGCGTTCCGATCCTGACGGTCGTGGGGTACGCGACCGTGACCCCGATGCCGTCGTCCTCGGCCTCGACGCGCAGCGCCTCGAAGAATCCGCTCTGCGCGAATCGGCTGGCACAGAACGCTGTGCCGCCGGGCACGCCGATCCTGCCCGCCAGCGACGAGATGCCGACGACCTGTCCGCCGCGCTTGCCGGGCGCGGCGCGCAGGTGCGGATAGGCATGGCGCGTGCAGTGGATCGCGCCCAGGCAATTGACGCGCCACAGCCTCTCGAATGCCGCGAAGTCGGTGATCTCGTCGAAGCGCGCGTGCGACGCGGCACCGGCTCCATTGATCAGCACGTCGATGCCGCCGAATGCCTCGATCGCGCGCTCGACGAGCCGCCGGCAGTCGGTGTCCACGGTGACGTCGGTCGGTACCGCGATCGCGTTCGCACCGAGCGCGCGGCATTCGCCGGCGACGCGCTCGAGGCGCTCGGCGCCGCGCGCGGCCAGCACGAGCTTGTGGCGGCGACCTGCGATCTGGCGCGCAAGCGCGGCACCGATGCCGCCGCTGGCGCCGGTGACGACGAAGACCTTGTTCTTGTATCGCATGGATCAGGGCTGCGATCGCCGCGCGGGCGATAATCGCGATCGACTGCTGCACAGACAGCAGTCGCGGAAGAAGATTCTCGGCTCCGCGCGGGCCGCGAGCATTAAGTGACGGTTAATCGAAGGCGCTAGTCCGAAGCGATGCGTGGAGTACGTGTTCCTCCCAGCCCGATTCCGAGTGTTCCGCTCGAGGCGGGAGCGCAGCGCAACGACTGGAACACGCTGAAGACGCTGATCCCGTATTTGTGGGCGTATCGCGGCCGCGTGATGTTCGCGATCGCCTGTCTGATCGCGGCCAAGGTGGCGGTGGTCGGCGTGCCGATCCTGCTCAAGCAGATCGTCGACACATTCGCGCAGGCGCCGCGGGATGCCATGGTCGCGGTCCCGATCGCGCTGATCGTCGGATACGGCCTGCTGCGCCTGTCGTCGACGATCTTCACTGAGCTGCGCGAGTTCTTTTTCGCCAAGGTCACCCAGGCGTCGGTGCACACGCTGGCGCTGAAGACCTTCCGCCACCTGCATTCGCTCAGCCTGCGCTACCACCTGGAGCGCCGTACCGGTGCGGTCACGCGCGAGATCGACCACGGCATGCGCGGGATCTCGTCGCTGATCAGCTTCACGCTGTACTCGATCCTGCCGACGATCGTCGAGCTGGTGCTGGTGCTCGGCTACCTGCTCGCGCATTACGAGATCTGGTTCGCGGTGATCGTCGCGGTCAGCCTGACGATCTACATCGGCTACACCTTCACGGTCACCAACTGGCGCACGCGCTTCCGGCGCGAGATGAACGAGCTGGACGCGAAGGCGTCATCGCGCGCGGTCGACAGCCTGCTCAACTTCGAGACGGTCAAGTACTTCAACAACGAAGACTACGAAGCGCGCCGCTATGACGCGACGCTGGCCGCGCAGGAGCGCGCCGCGATCAAGAGCCAGCAGTCGCTGAACATCCTGAACACCGGGCAGCAGCTGATCATCGCCATCGGGCTCACGCTGATGCTGTGGCGCGCCGCGCTCGGCGTGTCGAACGGCACGATGACGATCGGCGACCTGGTGCTGGTCAACGGCTTCATGCTGCAGCTTTACGTGCCGCTGAATTTTCTCGGCGTGATCTACCGCGAGATCAAGCAGGCGCTGACCGACATGGACCGCATGTTCCGCCTGCTCGAGGCGCACCGCGAGATCGCCGACGCGCCCGGTGCACAGCCGCTCGCGGTCGCCGGATCCGAACTGCGTTTCGAGCACGTGAGCTTTGGCTACGACCTGCGGCGCCAGGTGCTGTTCGACGTCGACTTCACGGTCCCGGCCGGCAACACCTGTGCGGTGGTGGGCGCCACCGGCTCGGGCAAGAGCACGCTGGCGCGCCTGCTGTTCCGCTTCTACGACGTGCAGGAAGGGCGGATCACGATCGACGGCCAGGACATCCGCAGCGTCACCCAGCAGTCGCTGCGCGCGGCGATCGGCATCGTGCCGCAGGACACGGTGCTGTTCAATGACACGATCGAGTACAACATCGCGTACGGACATCCGGGCGCCACGCGCGACCAGGTGATCGCCGCGGCCCGCAGCGCGCACATCCACGATTTCGTCACCCGTCTGCCGGATGGGTACGACACGATGGTCGGCGAACGCGGGCTGAAGCTTTCCGGTGGCGAGAAGCAGCGCGTGGCGATCGCGCGTACGCTGCTGAAGAACCCGGCGATCCTGGTGTTCGACGAGGCCACCTCGGCGCTCGACAGCAAGACCGAGCGCCTGATCCAGGCCGAGCTCGAGGAGATCGCGCGCGATCGCACCACGCTGGTGATCGCGCACCGGCTGTCGACGATTGTCAACGCGGACCAGATCCTGGTCATGGATCACGGCCGCATCATCGAGCGCGGCACGCACGCGCAACTGCTGGAAGCCAACGGCGCGTACGCGCGCATGTGGCGTCTGCAGCAGCAGGAACCGGCCCACAGCGAGGCGTCGGCCCCTGCCTAGCCAGGCCCGGCGGCGCGCATCGCTGCGCCCAGCGTTCCCGGCCTCGGCCGCACCCATTCGGCGCCTGCGGCACGGAGCGCCGACCTTCCGTTCGCGGCAACCGACATTGATTGCTGCCCCGTCCGTTCGGATGGTAGATTGCCCGACCCCGACGTGTCCGCGCGCGGCTGCGGCGCAGTCGGTCCATCATCGGAGAAGGAGATTCATCAAATGACACAAACAACACCCCGGGTGCTGCTGGCTGCGGCGACCATAGCTCTCGGTGCCATGGCGGCCCCGGCGCACGCCGGCAAGACCCTCGATGCGATCAAGGCGCGCGGCCAGGTCGTGTGCGGCGTGAATACGGGCTTGGCGGGTTTTTCCGCCGCGGACGCGCAAGGCAACTGGTCGGGCCTCGACGTCGACGTCTGCCGCGCGATCGCGGCCGCGGTGCTCGGCGACGGCAACAAGGTCAAATGGGTGCCGCTGAACGCGCAGCAACGGTTCACCGCGCTGCAGTCGGGCGAGGTCGACGTGCTGTCGCGCAATACGACCTGGACGCTGACCCGCGACGCGTCGCTGGGACTGGAGTTCACGGGCACCACCTACTATGACGGCCAGGGCTTCATGGTGCCGGTGAAGAGCAAGATCAAGAGCGCCAAGCAGCTGAAGGGAGCCACGGTGTGCGTGCAGTCGGGCACGACTACCGAGAAGAACCTGACGGATTTCTCGCGTGCGAACAACCTGAACATCAAGCCGGTGGTGTTCGAGAAGCTCGAGGCCGCCGAGAACGCCTACTTCTCCGGGCGCTGCGTTTCGTACACGACGGACGCGTCAGGTCTTGCCTCGACGCGCAACAAGATCGCGAAGAACCCGGCCGACCACGTGATCCTGCCCGAGCTGATTTCGAAGGAGCCGCTGGGACCCGCAGTGCGCCGCGGTGACGACGAGTGGTTCACGATCGTCAAATGGGTCGTGTTCGGGCTGGTCGAGGCGGAAGAGTACGGAGTCAACCAGGCCAACGTCGAGAAGATGGCCGCCGAGAGCCAGGACCCGGTCGTGATGCGCCTGACCGGCAAGAGCGAGGACATGGGCAAGCTGATGGGCCTCGACAAGAACTGGCTGGTCAACGCGATCAAGGCGGTCGGCAACTACGGCGAGATCTTCGAGCGCAATGTCGGCCCGAAGACGCCGCTGAACCTGCCGCGCGGTATCAACAATCTGTGGAGCAAGGGCGGCATCATGTATGCGCCGCCGGTGCGCTGAGCACGGTCTGAGGGTCTGCGCCCGTCTCGCGACGGGCGCTGTGCAAAGCCGGTCGCCTTGCGCCCGGCTTTGCACAGCGCATGGGGGCAATGCGCGGAACCGAGCGAACAAGGAGAACGACAATGGCTGAGCGCGCACCGCCACGGCGGCGCGACTGGTCCTGGCGCAGCCAGGCATTCCGCGGGGTCGTCTATCAGATCGTCGCGGTCGGCCTGCTGGGCGTGGCGATCTGGTATCTCGCGCACAACACGCTCGCCAACCTGCAGGCGCGCGGCATCCAGAGCGGATTCGGTGTCCTGGTCCAGCCGGCCGGATTCGACATCGGCGAGCCTCTGATCCACTACGACGCGCTCGATCCGTACTGGAAGGCCTTCCTGGTCGGCGTGCTCAACACGCTGCGGGTCGCGGTGATCGGCATTGTGCTGGCGACCGCCTTCGGCACGC
>JBAIYN010000295.1:0-1603 GCA_037915775.1 Burkholderiales bacterium
TCTGGCCCCTGACCACCTGGCTGATCGAACGCTTCGGCTGGCGCGACGCGATGCTCTGGCTCGCGTTCATCAACCTCGTCGTGTGCGTGCCGCTGCACGGGTGGCTGCTGCCGCGAGCGTCGCCCCGGAGCGCGTCGGCCGCATCGCCGGCTGCCGGGCGCAGCGGCGCGCCCTGGCGCGAGCGGCGATTCCAGGCGCTTGCTGTCGCCTTTCTCGTCCATTACGTCATCGTGTCGGCGGTGGCCGCGCACCTGATTGCAGTGCTTCTGCTGCGCGGCCTGACGCCGGCCGCCGCTGCGGGCATCGGCGCGCTGATCGGGCCGATGCAGGTCGCCGGCCGCATCGTCGAATTCGGCGCCAGCCGCTGGCTGCACGCCGGGCAGATCGCGCGCATCGCGTCGCTGATGATGCCGGCATCGTTGATCGCATTGCTGCTCGCCGATGGCAACCTCGCCTTTCTCGGACTGTTCGCCGTGCTCTATGGCGCCGGCAATGGCGCGATGACCGTCGTGCGCGGAGCGCTGCCCGCGGAGCTGTACGGCCGTGAACACTACGGCGCGATCGCGGGCGCGCTCGCCATGCCCGGCCTGCTGGCGCGCGCAGTGGGACCGTCGCTCGCCGCGGTGCTGTGGACTGGACTGGGCGGCTATGACGCCGTGACGACGGTGCTGATCCTGGTCGGCGCGCTCGGCGTGCTCGCGTTCTTCTATGCGACCGGCGCGACGCGCGGCGACACGTCGCGCCCGGTCTGAAAGAGGCATGCGCCCGGCAAGTCCTCAACCCCGCTTGACGACCGCATAACGCTCCAGTGTCCGCGCGCGCGCGGCGGCGTGATCGACGATCGGCGCGGGATAATCGACGCCGATCACGCAGCCGGCTTCACGCTGGCGATGCGCAGGGACGCGCCACGGCGCGTGGATCTCGCCGGCGGTGAAATTGGCGAGTTGCGGCAGATAGCGGCGGATGAACGCGCCGTCCGGATCGAATTTCTCGCTTTGCGCGACCGGATTGAAGATCCGGAAGTACGGCTGGGCATCGCAGCCGCTGGAAGCGGCCCACTGCCAGCCGCCATTGTTGGCTGCGAGATCGAAATCGTTCAGCCGCCGCGCAAAGTAATGCTCGCCGCGCCGCCAGTCGATGCCGAGATCCTTGGTCAGAAAGCTCGCGACCACCATGCGCAGCCGGTTGTGCATGTAGCCGGTCGTGTTGATCTGCTTCATCGCGGCATCGACGAGCGGATAACCGGTCCGGCCCTCGCACCAGGCGGCAAAGAGCGCCGGGTCGTCGTCCCAGCGGATGCGGTCGTACTCCGGCCGAAAGGCGTTGGTCGCGACGTGCGGATGGTGAAACAGGATCTGCTGGAAGAAGTCGCGCCAGATCAGTTCGGACAGCCACACAGCCGCGCCGCGCGAGCCGGCATGCGACCGCTCGGCCGCGAAACCGGCGAGCGTGCGGATCGACACGGTGCCGAAGCGCAGGTGCACGGACAGGCAGGACGGCCCCTTGACCGCCGGAAAGTCGCGCGTGCGGTCATACGTATCGATGCGCGCCTTGAATCCGTCGAACAGTTTCGCGCCGCCGGATGCGCCGGTCTCGATCGGCA
>JBAIYN010000263.1:0-3696 GCA_037915775.1 Burkholderiales bacterium
ATGCGGGGTGTCGCTGGAGGCGGTGCTCGATGCGGCGGGCGGCTTCAAACTGAAGCGGGTAGGCGGGCAGGGGACCTGTAACCGGAAGGCGTCACCGGTGGCGCCGAGGGCTTCTGCCCCGAACGAAAGGCACGGCCCGAAGGGAGGGCCTCACGGCGTCGGCGCCCGCCGTGAGCCCCGCCGGAAGCGATGCCCCGCGTCGCGCTCCGTGCGCAGGGGACTTGATGGCAGCAGGCGAAAGCAAGCAGGCGCAGCAATCGCTGCGCTCATGAAGCGCACGCGGCAGCTGAAGACGCTGCCAGAAGAGGAAACGTCAGGCGCTCGTACGAATCAGTTGCCCGGTGCGACGGCGCTCGGGGCTGGCCTGGGGCGGCTGCTGCGGGCGGGTTTGCACGGGAGCCTGGACCTCGGCCTTCGGGGCGAGCATCCACAGGCGGCTGGTGATCGGCGCGATCCGGGCTTGAAGTTCCTGGTTCATAAGATCCCCGCGAAGTGCGTTGTAGGAAGTGCGCCTACTTTAGGTGTAGGCCTGTTTCCGAATCCCTGGATAAGGCAGGTTCCTACACGGCAATTCGCGTTCGGGTGACGTGTTCTCGTGTCATCGCATTCATTGGGAATCGATCCCGCGCGAGGTCGCATCGAGAATGCGTCTCCGGCCGGAAGGGGCGACGAAGTGGCCAATGAGCGGACGCGTACCGACGCTGCAGCGGCCTTCGCGGCCGCGCGCTCGATCGGCGCGCCGTTCGACATCGGCGTCACCGGATGGCAGACGCCAGCGGCAATCATCCGCAAGTCCGAAGGCCGGCTGCATTCGCTGCTGCACTTCGCCCGTATGGAGGCGCCGCTCTACCGGCGCCTCTACAAAGACGCGTTTGCGCATGGCGTGCCGCGGCTGGCAGACCTGCCCGTGATCAGCAAATCGTGTGTCATGCGGGACCTGGCCGGATCGTTGACGGTGCCTGGTCTCGAGCGCGATGAGATCGAACGATTCCTCGCGGACGCACCGATCGGCGGCATGCTGCGCGGTCGATATGCGGTATGGACGAGTTCGGGCACCACCGGGTCGCCCGGCATCTTTCTGCACGACCGCGATGCGCTTGCGATCTACGACGCGCTCGAGATGTTCCGTTTTCGCGGCCTCACGGCGCCTGCGGAGATGGCGGCACGCCTTCTGGTCGGAGAGCGGTTTGCAATGGTCGCCGCAACAGGTGGGCACTTCGCCGGAGCGGCCGCGGTCGAGCGGCTGCGCAGCGCGTACCCGTGGCTGCGGCCGCGCGTGCGCGTGTTCTCGTTGATGCAGCCGCTCGTAGAACTCGTGGCAGAGCTCAACGCGTTTGCGCCGACGTTGCTCGCCACTTATCCCACGGCGGCGGACCAGCTCGCGGCCGAGCACGCCGCCGGGCGTTTGCGATTCGCCCCGGCCGAGCTCTGGACCGGCGGCGAATGCCTGCTGCCGGCTACGCGGGAGCGTTTGCAGCGCGAGTTCGGTTGCCGCGTGCGCAACGGCTACGGCTCGTCGGAGTTCCTCTCGATTGCCACCGAGTGCAGCCACGGCGAACTGCACGTGAATGCCGACTGGGTGATCCTCGAGCCGGTGGACGCCCACTATCGGGTGCTCGATCCAGGCGAAGCATCGACGACCGTGCTGCTCACCAACCTCGCCAACGGCGTGCAGCCGCTGATCCGCTACGACCTCGGTGACTCGATCACCGTGTTGCCCGCACCGTGCCCGTGTGGCAATCCGCTGCCGGCGATGCGTGTCGAGGGTCGTCACGACGACGCGGTGGCGCTCGAGGCACCGGACGGGCGCCACGTCACGTTGCTGCCGCTGGTGCTGGCGACGGTGCTCGAGGAAGATGGCTGCGTGCACGACTTCCAGCTCGTGCAGCGCGCGTCGAACACGCTGGTGCTGCGGCTGGGTCGCGAAAACCCGGGCGCGGCGCCGCGCGCCTGCGCCGCGCTCAAGCACTACCTCGATCGCAACGGACTCGCTAACACGCGCGTCGAAATGGCAACCGAGCCGCCGCAGCGCGAGGCCGTGAGCGGCAAGCTGCGTCGGGTCATCTGCGCGCATCCGCACTGAGCGGCCGCGGCGAGTCGGCCGCTTCGGGCACAATCGCCGCGTGCTCCACCAGCCCGCGGAAGGCGCAACGCCTGATCGAACCACGCGCGTCGCCCGGCGACGCTGGCTGGCGGCCGCCGCACTGGCCGCAACGGTGCTGCTGACCGCAAGTTGCACGACGGTCGGCTACTACGCGCAAGCGGTGCAGGGGCAGTTCGCCTTGTTGGCCGCGGCGCGCCCGATCCCCGAGTGGCTGGACGACCCCACGGCCTCCGACGAGCTCAAACGGCGGCTGCAGCGTGCCCAGAAGATGCGCGCGTTCGCGTCGCGCGATCTCGGGTTGCCCGACAACCGCAGCTACACCGCGTATGCGGATCTCAAGCGCCCGGCCGCCGTGTGGAATGTGTTCGCGGCGCCGGAGCTTTCGCTGCAGTTGAAGAGCTGGTGTTATCCGATCTTCGGTTGTGCCGTTTACCGCGGTTACTTCCATCTTTCGGGTGCCGAGTCGCTGGCCGAACAACTGCGCGCCGACGGCTATGAGGTCAACGTCGCGCCGGTGCCGGCGTATTCCACGCTCGGCTGGTTCGACGATCCGCTGCTCAACACGTTCATCAACTATGGCGAGGGCGAGCTGGCGCGGCTGATCTTTCACGAACTCGCCCACCAGGTCGTCTATGTGAAGGACGACACGGTGTTCAACGAAAGTTTCGCGACGGCGGTGGAGCGCGTGGGCGTGCGCCGCTGGCTCGCGGCGGATGGCGACGACGCGGCGCGCGCGGCGTACGCGCTGCGCGAGCAGCGGCGCGCCGATTTCCTCGCGCTGCTGCGTACGCACCGCGACCTGCTGGCCGAGAACTACTCGCGCGCGGCGAGCGACGACGACAAGCGCGCCCGCAAGCGCGAGATCTTTGCCGCATTGCAGTCGGCGTACGCAAAGACGAAGGCCGAGCGCTGGGGCGGATGGGGTGGCTACGACCGCTACTTCGCCCAACCGCTGAACAACGCGCATCTCGGTGCCATCGCCACTTACGAGGACCTCGTGCCGGCGTTCGAGGCGCTGCTGCGCGCCGAAGGCGACGACCTGCCGCGGTTCTACGCGCGCGTCAAGAAGCTGGCGGCGGAAGACAAGGTGGCGCGGCGGAACGAACTCGAGGCGGTGCTGCGCAACGGGTGAGGCGCAGCATCGGCAGGGCAATCACCGAAGAGGGCGCGGCGGGGCAGACAGGCGCGGCCCTGGCGCGCGCAGCTATGATTGATCGGTCGTTGCCTGGCGCCGCTGCATCGCGGCCGGCACGGCCGGGCTGCCTTTCCTAGCGACCGCCCGCACAAGCACAAAAAGCACGAGGAGACAGGCGATGAGCACGTTCGGCGGGGTGGTGGATCGGTTCTGGCTGCGCAGTTATCCGGCAAGCGTTCCGCCCGACGTCGACTATCACCAGTATCGCTCGCTGGTGCAGCTCCTCGAGGAAGCGTTCCGCAAGTACGCATCCAACGTCGCGTTCTCGTGCATGGGCGCCGACATGACCTATCGCGAGCTCGACGAGAAGTCGGCCGCGATCGCGGCTTGGTTGCAGTCGAAGGGGCTCGGCAAGGGCAAGCGCGTGGCGATCATGATGCCGAACGTGCTGCAGTAC
>JBAIYN010000030.1:0-4788 GCA_037915775.1 Burkholderiales bacterium
ATAGAACGGCAGCGTCGCCTTCACGCCCTCGACGAACGTGTAGGTCAGCGTGCCGTCGTCGTTGACCGCGCGCCACATCAGCCCCTGCATCACGCCGGCGATCCACATCGCCGCGATGTAGAGCACGATGCCGATGGTGGCGATCCAGAAATGCGCGGTCACCAGCCGCATCGAGTACATCTCGGTGCGCCCATACAGCCGCGGGATCAGCCAGTACAACGCGCCCATCGTGATCAGTCCGACCCAGCCGAGCGCGCCGGAATGCACGTGCCCGATGGTCCAGTCGGTGTAGTGCGACAGCGCGTTCACCGTCTTGATCGACATCATCGGCCCCTCGAAGGTCGACATGCCGTAGAACGACAGCGAAACGATCAGGAACTTCAGGATTGGATCCTCGCGCAGTTTGTGCCACGCGCCGCTCAGGGTCATGATGCCGTTGATCATGCCGCCCCACGATGGTGCGAGCAGGATCAGCGAGAAGATCATGCCAAGCGACTGCGTCCAGTCCGGCAGGGCGGTGTAGTGCAGATGGTGCGGGCCCGCCCACATGTAGGTGAATATCAGCGCCCAGAAGTGCACCACCGACAGGCGGTACGAATAGACCGGGCGCCCGGCGGCCTTGGGAACGAAGTAGTACATGATCCCGAGGAATCCCGCGGTCAGGAAGAAGCCGACCGCGTTGTGTCCGTACCACCACTGCACCATCGCGTCCTGCGCGCCTGCGTAGGCGGAATAGGACTTCCAGAACGACACCGGGATCTCGGCGCTGTTGACGATGTGCAGCAGCGCCACGGTCAGGATGAACGCGCCGTAGAACCAGTTTGCGACATAGATGTGCTTGACGGTGCGCGTACCGATCGTGCCGAAGAACACGATCGCGTAGCTGACCCACACGACGGCGATCAGCAGGTCGATCGGCCACTCGAGCTCCGCGTATTCCTTGCTGGTGGTGATGCCGAGCGGCAAAGTGATCGCTGCCAGCACGATCACGAGCTGCCAGCCCCAGAAGGTGAACCACGCCAACCCCGGCGCGAACAGCCTCGCCTGCGATGTCCGCTGCACGACGTAATAGCTGGTCGCGAACAGACCGCATCCGCCGAACGCGAAGATCACCGCATTCGTGTGAAGCGGCCGCAGCCGTCCGAAGGTGAGCCAGGGAATATCGAAATTCAGCGCCGGCCATGCCATCTGCGCGGCGATGAACACGCCGACCAGCATGCCGACCACGCCCCAGATTACGGTCATGATCGAGAAGGCCCGGATCACGCCGTAGTCATACGTCTTCGCCGCCATCGATTGGCTCATGCTCTCCTCTCCATTGCCAAGGCGCCTTCGCGCTGCTTCCCTGCGAACCGCCGTAGTCTTGACTGACAGAAGGGTCGCGCCAGATCGCGCAAGCCCGGTGATCCTTTACGCCCGGCCCCCAACAGCCCGCGCGTCGCGCGCTCAACCATAGCGATCGCGCGCCGGATGGTAACGATTTCGCCTCGCCCCCGCCGTCGCATCCGGCGCGAACCTCGCACGTCATTGATTCAAATCAATCGCGCGCGTCTTCCCGCGCGCGGCGGCCGGAGGCGGATCCCCGGGTCGACTCGGCCGCAGGCGAATCGTCCTCGTCGAGAATGCGCCTGCCCTCGGCGTCCAGATCGTCGAACTGCCCGGACATCACCGCCCAGACCAGCAATCCGCCGATCGCGAGCACCAGCACGATCGACAGCGGAATCAGCAGGTAAAGCGACTCCATCCGATCAAGGCGCGAAGCGCCGCGCACGCAGCGCGTTGCCGACGACTAGCAATGAGCTGGCGGCCATTCCAGCAGCGGCCAGCGCCGGCGTCAGGTAACCGAACGCGGCCAGCGGAATCACGACGACGTTGTAGACCAGCGCCCAGGCGAGGTTCTCGCGCACGATCCTCATGCCGCGCCGCGCCGCCTCGAAGACCGCGACGGTATCCACGAGCCGCGGCGAAGTCACGATGAAGTCGGCGCGCGCCTGCGCGAGCGTGCTGCCCTCGGCCAGCGCGATCGATACGTCGGCCTGCGCCAGCACCGGCGCGTCGTTCATGCCGTCGCCGATCATCGCGACCACGCGGCCGTCGCGCTGCATCTGGGCGATCAGCTGCCGCTTGCTGTCGGGAGTCTGGTTGGCCAGCCCCTGCTCCACCCGCAACTCGCGCGCGACGCGCTCGACCGCCTCGCGCCGGTCTCCCGACAGCAGGATGAGGTCCGCGCCACCGGAGCGCACCCGCTCGGCAAACGCGGCCGCGTCGCGCTTGATCGCCTCCGCGAACACGAACACCGCCAGCGGTCCGTCCGTATCGGAAAGCACCGCCACTCCGGTACCCGCGTGGGCGTGCGCATTCAGCAGTTCGGGCAGGCGCGACCACGTGCCGCCGACCACGGCGGTGGTCAGTGCCTGCGCGTAGTCCGGCCGTCCGACACGGTAGCGCGTGCCCTGCACGGTCGCTTCCACACCCGCCGATCCATCGACCCGCGCGTCCATGACTGCAAGCGGTTCGATCTTCGCCGCCGCCGCGTGTGCCGTCAGCGCGCGCGCATACGGATGCATCGACAGCGTCTCCAGGCCGGCGGCGATCGCGATGATCTGCTGCAGCGGCCGATCGCGCAGCAGCACGATGCGCGTCACCGCGGGCTGCGCGCTGGTCAGCGTCCCGGTCTTGTCCGACGCAATGACGTCGACGCGTGCGGCCGGCTCCAGCGCGGCGACGCGCGCAGTCAGCACGCCGCGCCGCGCCAGCGCCGATTGCGTCGCCGTCAGCGCCGCCGGCGCGGCGAGCGACAGTGCGCACGGACAGGTCGCCACCAGCAGCGCGATCGCATTGGGCAGTGCCTGCGCCGGATCGATCGCCATCCAGGCAAACGCGGTCAGCGCCGCCAGCGCGATCACCGCCCACAGGAATGCGACCGCAACCCGGTTCGCCAGCTCGACCACGCGCGGTCGCTCCCTGCCGGCATCGTCGATCAGACGGCGCAGGGCCGCCAGCGACGTCGACGATCCGGCGCGCGTGACTTCAACGACCAGCGGTTGGTCGAAATTCACGCTGCCCGCGAGCACCGCCGCGCCGACTGCCTTCTCGATCGGGGTCGACTCGCCGGTCAGCCAGGCCTGCGACAGCGTCGACGTCCCGCGCACGACGACGCCGTCGGCCGGCACCGTCTCTCCCGGTGCGACCAGCACGTGGTCGCCCGCCTGCAGTTCGTCCGCCGCCACGGTGTCGACCGCGCTCGACGCGGGAAACGAGCGCAATCGCTGGGCCGTGATCGTCGCCCGCTGTTCCGCGGCATCGATGTGTTCTGCGGCGCGCCGCAGTCCGCGGGCCTGCAGCCAGCGCGCGCCGAGGACGAGCGCGACGAACATGGTGATCGAGTCGAAATACACTGCGCCGTGCGCGGAGATCACGGCCCAGACGCTCGCGCCGAATGCCGCCGACAGGCCGAACACGATCGGCAGATCCATGCCGACCTCTCCCGCGCGTAGCTGGCTGGCCGCTGCACGCAGCAGGGGCCAGCCCGAGAACAGCACGACCGGGATCGCCAGGATCAACTGTCCGATGCGCAGCAGCTGTTCGATGTCGGGTGCGATATCGCCCGCGGCGGCCACATAGGTCGGCACCGCCAGCATCATCACCTGCATCATGGCCAGCCAGGCCAGCAGCAGACGCAGCAGATCGATGCGCGCTGCCCTGCGTTCCTCGATCGCGTTCGTTCCCGTCCGATAGCCGCAGCGCTCGATCGCGCGCGCGATTTCGGCCGGCGTCGAGCGTTGCCCGTCGAAGGTCACATAGGCGCGGCGCGCGGCGAAATCGACCTGCGCGGCAACGACCCCGGGCTCGCGTCGCAGCCGATGCTCGATCAGCAGCGCGCATGCCGCGCACACCATGCCGCGCACCGGGATCTGCACCCGCGCCGCACTGCGGGCGCGCGGCGCCGCGGGCAGCACCGACGCTTCGAGTGCGGCGCAGTCACGGTCCGAGATGCGGGCCAGGTGGAGCTGCTCGGCGATGAACGCGCAGCCGAGGCAGCAGAAGGCATGCTCGCGACGGTCGCCCGCAAAGCTGCGGTGCACGACCTTCAGCCCGGCGAGCGAATCGCCGCAGTGGTCGCACACGCCGGCATCGCGCGCCGTCCCGCTGGACGCGGTGCGATCAAGCTCCTTGGCTTTGCGCAGGAGAGGAGCAGCAGACATGGACAGTTCGACTTAGTGGCCGATTGCGAAGCCACCGCAGGCTACGCAGAGGGTTACACGCACGGTTGATGGAGGTCAATCACCCGCCGGGCGTGGATGCGTGATCGATGGCATCAGGCGAAATCGGGACCGATCAGGTCGATGCGGTCGGTGCAGAAGGCGTCCACGCCCCAATCGAGGATTTTCCGCGCGCGCGCCGGGTCGTCGACCGTGTAGCAGAACAGCCAGTAGCCGGCATCCTTGACTGCGCGCGCCGCCGCGCGCGTCAGGAATTCGTGATCCACGTGCAGCGAAACGCAGCCGAGCGCCTGGAGTTCTTCGCGCCAGTTGGCGGGGACTCGCTTGACGAGAAAGCCGCGCGGCAGATCCGGCGCGGCGCGGCGCGCGCCGATCAGCGCGGCGCGCGAAAACGAAGACAGCAACGGCACGCGCGGCTCGACCGCGCCCGCCCGATCACCGCGCGGACGGACGAGATCCGCGTACAGCGTTGCCACGGTTCGCGCGATTGCGCCGCCGACACGTTCCTCGTCTCCCGCCACCCGCTTGATCTCGATGTTCGGCCAGACGAAGTGCGCGCGGCAAT
>JBAIYN010000674.1:0-2384 GCA_037915775.1 Burkholderiales bacterium
TCGAGCTGCGCCTCGAGCGACAGCGGCACGTGGACCGCCATCTGGTCGCCGTCGAAGTCGGCGTTGAATGCCGCGCACACGAGCGGATGCAGCTGGATCGCCTTGCCCTCGATCAGAACCGGCTCGAAAGCCTGGATGCCTAGGCGGTGCAGGGTGGGCGCGCGGTTCAGCAGAACCGGGTGCTCACGAATCACCTCCTCGAGGATGTCCCAGACGATCGGTTCCTGCGATTCGACCATCTTCTTGGCAGCCTTGATCGTCGTGGCCAGCCCCATCAGCTCGAGCTTGTTGAAGATGAACGGCTTGAAGAGCTCCAGCGCCATCAGCTTCGGCAGCCCGCACTGATGCAGCTTCAGCTGCGGACCGACCACGATCACCGAGCGGCCCGAGTAGTCGACGCGCTTGCCGAGCAGGTTCTGGCGGAAGCGCCCGCCCTTGCCCTTGATCATGTCGGCGAGCGACTTCAGCGGGCGCTTGTTCGCACCCGTCATCGCCTTGCCGCGGCGGCCGTTGTCGAGCAGGGAGTCGACCGCCTCCTGCAGCATGCGCTTCTCGTTGCGTACGATGATCTCGGGCGCCTTCAGCTCCAGCAGCCGCTTCAGCCGGTTGTTGCGGTTGATCACGCGTCGATACAGGTCGTTCAGGTCCGATGTCGCGAAGCGGCCGCCATCGAGCGGCACCAGCGGACGCAGCTCGGGCGGCAGAACGGGCAGCACCTCGAGGATCATGAACTCCGGCTTGATGCCCGAGCGCTGGAAGCCCTCCAGCGTCTTCAGCCGTTTCGCGTACTTCTTGATCTTCGCTTCGGAACCGGTTTCCGACAGGTCCTTGCGCAGCGTCTCGATCTCCTTGTCGACGTCGATTCCGCGCAGCAACTCGCGGATCGCCTCGGCGCCCATCAGCGCGCGGAACTCGTCGCCGTATTCCTCGGTCTTGGCGATGAAATCGTCCTCCGTCATCAGCTGGCCGCGCTTCAGCGGCGTGAAGCCGGGATCGACGACGCAGAACGCCTCGAAGTACAGCACGCGCTCGATGTCGCGCAGCGTCATGTCGAGAACCATGCCCATCCGCGACGGCAGGCTCTTCAGGAACCAGATGTGCGCGACCGGGCTGGCGAGCTCGATGTGCCCCATCCGCTCGCGCCGCACCTTCGCCAGAGTCACCTCGACGCCGCACTTCTCGCAGATCACGCCGCGATGCTTGAGGCGCTTGTACTTGCCGCACAGGCACTCGTAGTCCTTGATCGGGCCGAAGATCTTGGCGCAGAAAAGACCGTCGCGTTCCGGCTTGAAGGTGCGGTAGTTGATCGTCTCGGGTTTCTTCACCTCGCCGAACGACCACGAGCGGATCTTGTCCGGCGACGCGATGCCGATCTTGATCGCGTCGAACTGCTCGTCCTGCTTGTTGACCTGCTTGAATAGATCGAGAAGCGCTTTCATGCTTTCTCCTGCGGTATCCGTCGGTTTCCGTTAGCTGCGTTCCAGATCGATGTCGATCCCGAGCGAACGGATCTCCTTGACCAGCACGTTGAACGATTCCGGCATGCCGGCGTCGATCGAGTGCTCGCCCTTCACGATGTTCTCGTACACCTTGGTGCGGCCGTTCACGTCGTCCGACTTGACGGTCAGCATCTCCTGCAGCGTATAGCTCGCACCATAGGCCTCGAGTGCCCACACCTCCATCTCGCCGAAGCGCTGGCCGCCGAACTGCGCCTTGCCGCCGAGCGGCTGCTGCGTAACCAGGGAATACGGGCCGGTCGATCGGGCGTGCATCTTGTCATCGACCAGGTGGTGCAGCTTCAGCATATGCATGTAGCCGACCGTGACCGAACGCTCGAACGCGTCGCCGGTCCGGCCGTCGTACAGCGTTGCCTGCGTCTTGCTGGGCGTCAGCTGCAACCTCGCCGCCACGTTGGCCGGATAGGCCATGTCGAGCATCGCGCGGATCTCCGACTCTGAGGCGCCGTCGAACACCGGAGTCGCGAACGGCACGCCGTCGCGCAGGTGCTCCGCCAGCTGCAGCACCTCGCCGTCCGACATCGCGTCGATCTCTTCCGGTTTGCCGGACTTGTTGTAGACCTCGCGCAGCAGCAGGCGCGCCTGCGCCACGTTGGCCGCCTGCACCAGTTCGCCGATACGCAGGCCGAGACCCCGCGCAGCCCAACCCAGGTGCGTCTCGAGGATCTGACCGACGTTCATCCGCGACGGCACGCCGAGCGGATTCAGCACGATGTCGACCGGTCGCCCGTCGGCCATGTATGGCATGTCTTCGACCGGCGTGATCTTCGACACCACTCCCTTGTTGCCGTGCCGGCCGGCCATCTTGTCGCCCGGCTGCAGGCGGCGCTTGACCGCCAGGTACACCTTGACCATCTTCAGCACGCC
>JBAIYN010000459.1:0-2077 GCA_037915775.1 Burkholderiales bacterium
TGGGCCTGCCGGGGTTCGCCCACTACAACCCGATCAGCACCGTGCACGGCGGCTGGCACGGGACGATGCTCGACTCGGCGATGGCCTGCGCGGTGCAGACGCTGTGCGAGCCGGGACGCGCGTACACGACGCTCGAGTTCAAGATCCACTGCGTGCGTCCTCTGACCGACAGGACGGGGCCGGTCCGCGCGGAAGGCAAGGTGATCGCGAGCGGACGCCGGATGGCGACCGCCGAAGGGCGCCTGGTCGATGCCGACGGCAGGCTGTATTCGCACGGCACGACGACCTGCATGCTGTTCGACGTCGAGGGTCCGCGCGGCTGACGCAGCTTCGGTCGAGGACGCGCCTGCGAAGGATGGCGCGCGCTCGACGCCGGACGGATGCCTTTGGCCGCGCGAGTGCGCGACAATCCGGTGCCTGCCACCGGAGGCCATGCCGGTGACCCCGGACCGATTCGAATTTCTGCGCGCGCGCGCTCGATGACCCTCGTCGGACTCAGCATCGCCAAGCTCGGCCTGTTCGCGTTCGCGGTGCTGCTGCTCGCGCTCACCCCCGGACCGGTATGGGTCTACCTGCTGTCGCGCACGCTGGCGCAGGGCAGGCGCGCCGGCTATTTCTCGCTGTTCGGGGTGGCGACCGGCGTGTTCGTGCATCTGTGCCTGGCAGCCTTCGGGCTGTCCGCGCTGCTGCTGGCGATCCCTGCCGCTTTCGACGCAGTCAAGCTCGCCGGCGCCGCGTATCTGCTCTGGCTGGCCTGGTCGACGGTGCGCGGCAACGGTATCTCGTTCGAGGCGCAGCCTCTGGCGCCCGCCCCCGACCGTGTGCTGTTCCGGCAGGCGATGGTCGCCGCCGCAGTGAACCCGAAGGTGGCGGTGTTCTACCTGTCGCTGTTCCCGCAGTTCGTCGATCCGGCGGCCGGCTCGGTGCTGGCTCAAAGCCTGGTGCTCGGCGTGGTGCACATCACCGTGGGCACGCTGGTCGACGGCGCGCTCGTGACGTTGGCCGGATTCCTGGCCGCCTGGTTTTCCACCCGCCCGCTGTGGCTGCGCACGCAGCGCTGGTTCCTCGGCACCGCGTTCGGCGCGCTGGCGGTGTGGCTGGCGCTGACGCCGCGCCATGCGGTGCCGTCATGATCCCTCCCCGCCGCGGCGCGCGATGAACGATCTCGCCGCCACCGCGTTCAGCGGCCGTTTCGATCACTCGATGCCGCAGCCGGGTGCGATCGCGCGCGCGATCCTCGAGGGCTTCGACCGCCACTACCGGCTGTTCCGCTACGCCGCGCAGCAGGCGAAGCAAAGGTTCGAGAACGGCGACTGGCTCGGCATGCGCGAGTCGGCGCGCGAGCGCATCGCCTTCTACGACCAGCGTGTGGTCGAAGCGTCGGCGCGCATCGAGAGCAACTTCGACCTCGCGGCGCTGAAGGACGAGGAGCGCGACGCGCTGTGGCAGGCGGTCAAGCAGCACTACATCGCGCTGCTGGCCGAACACCGCCAGCCCGAATGCGCGGAGACCTTCTTCAATTCGGTGTGCACCAAGCTGCTGCACCGCGACTACTTTCGCAACGCGTTCATCTTCGTGCGGCCCGGAGTGGCGACCGACTACATGGATTCGGACCCGCCGTCGTATCGCAGCTACTACCCGGCGGCCGGCGGGAAGAATGCGGGCCTGCGCGCGACGTTGCGGCAGATCCTGATCGATTACGGGCTGGCGTGCCCCTGGGTCGACGTGGAACGCGATCTGCGGCGGGTGATCCGCGCGGTTTGCGACGCGCACGACCGGGGGGAGGCGCCGAATGCGCTGACGCGTCCGTTCCACGTCGAGCCCGACTGCCAGATCCAGGTGCTGTCGAGCCTTTTCTACCGCAACAAGGGCGCGTACATCGTCGGCCGCATCATCAACGGCACGCGCATCACGCCGCTCGCGGTGCCGATCCTGAGCGACGAGCGCGGACAGCTCTACCTGGATACGGTGCTGCTGAGCGGCCAGCACCTGGCCACGCTGTTCTCGTTCACGCGTGCGTACTTCCTGGTCGACATGGAGGCGCCGAGCGCGTACGTCGAGTTCATCCGCTCGATCC
>JBAIYN010000569.1:0-4024 GCA_037915775.1 Burkholderiales bacterium
AGACCGCCCGTTCTTGTACCAGGACCTCGACCTGAACATCGACGCAGGCGAAAGCGTTGGCCTTGTAGGTCCGTCCGGCTGCGGAAAGTCCACCTTGTCCAAGCTGCTGCAGGGTTTCTATCGACCGGCGCAAGGCTCCATAAGAATCGACGGAATTGATACGCGTCACCTGGCGGCCAATGAGTTGCGCGCGAACTTCGGCGTCGTGCCCCAGGAGACCGTGCTGTTTTCGGGCAGCATCCTGGACAACCTGCAGCTGGCCAATCCGCGCGCAAGCTTCGACGAGGTCGTCGCCGCGTGTCGCGTCGCGGAGATACACGACTGCATCCAGCAACTACCGCAGGGTTACCAGACCGAGATCGGCGAGCGTGGTACGGGGCTTTCCGGCGGTCAGAAGCAGCGTATTGCGATCGCGCGTGCCATGTTGAAGAAGCCGAAGGTGCTGATCTTTGACGAGGCGACCAGCAACCTCGATCAACCAACCGCAGATAGCTTTGCCCGCACTGTCAATGCCCTGCACGGCAAGGTGGCGATCATCTTTATCACGCATCACCCGCCGACCGGTCTGAAGCTGGACCGGGTCGTCGATCTTGGGGCGAAGGCATCGATCCTCGAGCAGGGGGATGCCACAGCGGAGCGGATGCAATGACAACGAGTTCAAGCAGAGTCGACTCGACCAACCTGCGTGATATCGAATTGCACGAACCGGGTGCCGCGCTCGGCGCGACGCTGTGGACGCTGCTGGGACTCGTGGCGGTCCTGTTGGCGTGGTCGCTTCTGGCAAAGCTCGACATCGTCGCGATCGCGCCGGGCAGGCTCGTTCCGGCCTCACAGGTCAAGACCGTGCAGGCCGCCGAAGCCGGCATCGTCCGCCAGATACTCGTGGGGGATGGCGACCATGTCGCCGCCGGGCAGGTCCTAGTGCGGATGGATGCCACGCTCGCCGGCGCGGACGCCGCGACGGTGGCCAATGAACTGGCGCTGAAGCGCATCACCGTGCGTGCGATCGACGCAGCGCTGGCGGAGCGACCGCTCGCCTCACGCGCCGATGAGCCGGCCGCGCCTTTTGCGCAAGTCGCGCAGCAGTTTGCCGCGCGCCGGCTGGCGCTTGCCGATGCCATTGCGCAGGAGCAGCAGGCCGCAAACCGAGCGGCCAGCGAGCGCCATGCGGCCACCCAGGTCCGCGACAAGCTCGAGCACACGCTGCCGGTGACCAGGCAGACCGCGGACAGTTACGCCAGGCTGCATCGCGAAGGCTTCGTCGGCGAGTTGCTGGCGGCCGAGAAGCGCAAAGACCTGATCGAACGAGAGCAGGATCTCAAGGCTCAGCTCGCCACCGTGCAGGCACTGGACGCGGCCATCGCCCAGAGCCGGCAGCGCATCGCTCAGCTGCGCTCTCAGTTCAGAAGCCAGCTACTGAACGAGCGCGTCGAGGCGCAGGCAGCCATCGAACGGCTGGCCCAGGAGCAAGCCAAACTCGGCTTCCGCAACCAGCAGTTGGAGATCCGCGCACCGAGCGACGGCACCGTGCAGGATCTCGCACTGACCACTCTCGGCGCAGTCGTACAGGCCGGCACGCCGCTGATGAACCTCGTCCCGCAGGGCGACAAGTTGCACGCCGAGGCGCTGCTCGCCAACGAGGATGTGGGCTTCGTCGAGGTGGGACAGAACGCAAGGATCAAGCTCGCCGCATATCCGTTCCAGAAGTACGGGATGCTCGAAGGTCGAGTGGTGCAACTCAGCGCCGATGCGGTCGATCAACACGCAACCGCCAAGGCGATCGGCGCGCATCCGATGGCGGCCACACCCCCGCTGGCCTACAAGGCCGTCATCGAACTGCATCGGCAGCGATTGGAGCTACCGGGTGGTGGCGACCTGAAGATCGCACCGGGGATGGCGATTTCGGCGGAGATCCATCAGGGCAGGAGAACGGTGATGGAGTACCTGCTCAGTCCAGTGCAGCGAGTAGCGAGCGAGGCGGGGAGGGAAAGATGAGTTCCCGTTTCGCTGTGACGAGTTCAACTCGGAGAAAGAACCGATGAGCGTCCTCGGCAAAGTCATCGCGGGTGTGGTGCTAGCGCCGATTGTGATCATCGTCGTCGGCATCGGCGGCTGCGAGGCACGCAAGGCGTACTACGACTGGCGGGTGCGCGAGATGTGTGACAGAGACGGAGGAGTCACCGTACTCGAACGTAAGAGACTGTCAGCATCGGAGGCTCAGACTCTGGGGACCGTGGGCGGGTTCCTTTCAATACCGACAAAGGATCTCGCTAATCCTGGCTCGCCGGTTTATGCCGAGGATCACCGCACCGAGCTCCGAGCGAGCAATCCGGAAATCTATCGCGTCGAAGAACGACTGGTCTGGAGGCAGAGCGCGCAAGTGTTTGCTCGCGTCGTCAGATATACGCGCCGAGGAGGCGATTTCCCGTTCTTCGCACATCCAAGCTACTTCATGTGTCCAAGTGACGTCACGATCTTTCAAGAACGAGAACGTGCATTCGAAATCGAAGGAAGAACGCCATGAATGCTGTGTCTATCTTCAACGATGCCGGACTTTCCCTCGCGGCCTATGCAACGCTACTGCCCGGAAATTCCATAGACCAGCGGGCGGCGCTTCAAGCAGCAGGAATGAGCGAAACGCAAGCGAGGAACTTCGCAAGCAGCTATCCGTTCGTTGTGACACAGTTCAACGACTCCTCCACCAGTTTCAGCGCCACGGTCTTCAAAGACACGAGTGGCAATCTGACGCTGGCAATTCGCGGCACATTGGAGTTGGCTGGCACACCCAACGACCTGACCACAGATCTCCACATTTTTGCGCACGGTGCCGCCTACGATCAGATCGTGGCGCTGTACAACTGGTGGCTGCGCGCCAGTACTCCGGCGAATGAACCGGCGCGTCAGTTCGCAGTCCGCGAATACGTCTCTTCGCCGCCCGTTGGTGCCATCGAGTTGTACCCAGTTGGACTATCAACGACCGGGTATCTCGTGCGAATAGCCGACGATGTCGGTACGGGCGAGCTGCTGCCGGCCCTCGCGGCAGATCCCGACCGCAAGCTCAACGTCACCGGTCACTCGCTCGGAGGCCATCTGGCCATGGCGTTCGGCGCGCTGTTCGATTCCGCGACTGCTCAGGTGACCGTGTTCAACGCGCCCGGGTTCAAGGATTCGGCGAACAACCGAGCCTTCTTCACCGCGTTGGGTGGCGCGATCCCAAGCGACGCGAAGACCCTCAACGTCGCCGCCAACGAAAGAACGATAGGCCCGGTCGGATGGAACGCGATCGCGCGGCACTACTCGCAGCCGGGCACTTTGGTCGACATTCCGATCGAGAACCAATGGTTGTCCGACGAACCACAGCCGACTACGGTCGCTTGGAATCACAGTCAACAGGTTCTTACCGACGCGTTGGCTGTATACGCACTGTTGGAGCAGCTGGATCCGACGCTCGACACCGCGAGCTGCAAGTCGATGCTAGCAGCGGCCGCGCCGGGAACGGCTGCCGGCCTGGAGCGCTTGGTGGATGCGCTGCAGCGGCAACTGGGGATCGACGACGCGCCATTACAAGTGGGCAACCAAGCGAGCAGCCGGGAGGTCCTTTACCAAGCCATCTACGATCTTCGCAGCAACGCCCGATATGGCGACCTCGCCGGCAAACTGCTTCTTACTCCCATCACCTCCTCAAACGCCGCGGCTATGTCAGACACGGCCAAGAGAAGCTTCGGCGAATTCATCGCATTACAGACCCTTAGTCCCTTCAAGCTGCAGCCCCAACTAGGCGTAGCGAATGCTGCCGAAGCGCTGAATGCCGCGTGGATCGCCGCACAAGGCCAGACCTATGCCGCCTGGGCTGCAGACGTTGCGTTGACGGACGAGCAGCGAGCGCTAGGGCAAGCTACCTTCACGAATCAGTGGTACACGGACCGCGCCGAGATGCTCAAATGGGTGATCGCTCGTAACACGAGCGACATCACCGGCGGCGCGTTGACCTCCACAGAAACCGGACTAACCATCGCACAACCGG